>NZ_CANSHK010000010.1:0-76531 GCF_947646745.1 uncultured Methylovirgula sp.
CTCGCCAGCGCACGGCGCTCGGCCGTGACCGTCCAGCTATAAAGCTCGTGGCCGGCGGCATCGCGGATCGCGAGCCGCACCGGCGGCACCCGTGCCTCGTCGGCGCGCCGGTTGACGATCATGCCTTCGACGCCGAGAAAGGCGACGCCGTTGAAACGCGTCATCACGGTATGGAGGTCGCGGATCGCAAGCGGCTCGGACGCAACCGGCATGCCCATCGCGGCATAGAGCCGCCCGGCCCCCGGCCAGACCCGCGCCACTGCGCTGCGCGACGCAATCAGGCTCATGGCGAGCCCGAGCAGGGCGATGCCCGTGCAGAGCTGTCGGACGAAGCCTGGCAGGCGCGGCCGCGGCGCCGGCGGCCGGGGCGCCGCCGCGATGGTCCGGGCATAGCCTGCATGCCTTGGGGGCTGCGGCGGGTCGTCCGGCGGCATGCGCATATCTGTCGGAAGGGCGTAAGCGGATTGGATGGCCGGCATGGCGAGCCAGACGCTTTCGCAGCGCGGGCAGGCAACGCGCCGGCCGTTCGGCTGAAGGGCCGCCTTGGTGATATGATAGGCGGCACCGCAGCCGGGGCAGTCGATCAGCACGTTCGGCTCAAACCCGTTGATGAAGCGCGGGACGATTCATTTCCCGTCTGCTGCAAGCAATCCTCGGCTGGTATGGTTAACCTGCGGTTAAGGCCGTGATTCGCCGGCATAGTTGGGCCGGCGCGGGAGTTGATCTTGGTCCGATTCGAGAATGTCGGCCTGCGTTACGGGATGGGTCATGAGATCTTGAAGGACATCAGCTTCGAGATCGAGCCGCGTTCGTTTCAGTTTCTGACCGGGCCGTCAGGCGCCGGCAAGACGACGCTGATGCGGCTCATCCTGTTGTCGCTCAAGCCGACACGGGGCCTGATTTCTTTGTTCAACCGTGACTCGGGGCAACTCAGCAAGGACCAGATCACCGACGTGCGCCGTCGCGTCGGCGTGGTGTTCCAGGATTTCCGTCTGCTCGATCACCTGACGACCTACGAGAATGTCGCGCTGCCGCTGCGCGTACAGGGCCGCGACGAATCCGCCTATCGCGCCGAAGTCGTCGAACTTCTGCGCTGGGTCGGGCTCGGCGATCACATGCATGTCCTGCCGCCGGTGCTTTCGGGCGGCGAGAAACAGCGTGCCGCCATCGCCCGCGCACTCATCGTCAGGCCGGAACTGCTGCTCGCCGACGAGCCGACCGGCAATGTCGATCCGACGCTGGCGCGCCGGTTGTTGCGGCTCTTCGCCGAGTTGCACAAGTCGGGGACGGCCGTCGTCATCGCGACGCATGATCTGGCGCTGATGGACCAGTTCGAGACGGCGCGCCGACTCGTCCTCGGCGACGGCCGGCTGCACATCTATGAGTGAGCGCCTGTGAGCGAGCGCGGCATGATCTATCTCCAGTCCGACGAGCGGCGCGATTTCGAGCATTTCGACGATGACGCCGCTGCCGGCATGCGCAAGGACGTGCCGCTGGTCCCGGCCGCCTCGATTGCCGGCCGTGCGCTTGTCACCGTCGTCGCGATCATGACCTTTCTCGCCGCGCTGACGGCGGGCGCGGCCATGCTCATCGCCCATTCCGCCGACGACTGGCGCGGCCAGGTCGCGCGCGAAATGACGATCCAGGTGCGCCCCGAGACCGGCCGCGATCTCGATGCGGATGTCACGGCCGCCGTCGCCGCCGCCCGCGCTGCGCCCGGCATCGCCGATGTCTATGCCTATAGCAAGGCGCAGTCCGAGGCCTTGCTCACGCCCTGGCTCGGCACGGGGCTCGACCTTTCCGAACTGCCGGTGCCACGGCTGATCGTCGTCAAGCTCGACCCCAAAGCGGCGCTCGATGTCGCGGCTTTGCGCAAAGCAGTCATGGACAAAGTGCCGAATGCAATGATCGACGATCACCGGCTCTGGCTGCAGCGTCTTTCGGTGATGGCGGGCACGGTGGTGGTCATCGCCTTCGTCGTTTTCGCGCTGGTGATGCTGGCGATGGTACTGGCGGTGGGTTTTGCGACCCGCGGTGCCATGGCCGGCAATCGCGAGATCATCGAGGTGCTGCATCTCGTCGGCGCCGGTGACGGCTATATTTCACGCCAGTTCCAGCGGCACTTCTTCCGCCTCGGCCTGCGCGGCGGCTTGATCGGCGGCGGCGCGGCGCTCTTGGTTTTTCTGCTCTCAAGCTCCATATCGGCGCTGATGCGGGCGACCGCCGGCGGCGACCAGATCGAGGCCATGTTCGGCAGCTTTTCGCTTTCCGCCAATGGCTATGGCGTCATCGCGATGATCGCCGCGGCGGTGGCGATCACCACCGGGCTTGTCTCCCGCATCATCGTCTTCCGGCATCTGCGGCGCTTGACATGAGCCGCGTCCTGCGGCTCCTCGCGCCATGAACCCAATGACCCCCGATCCCGTCTCGCGCCGGCGCACCTTCGCGATCATCTCGCACCCGGACGCCGGCAAGACCACGCTCACCGAAAAGCTGCTGCTCTTCGGCGGCGCCATCGCGCTCGCCGGCGAGGTGCGCGCCAAGGCCAACCGCCGCCAGACCCGGTCCGACTGGATGGGGATCGAGCGCGAGCGCGGGATCTCGGTCGTCACTTCGGTGATGACCTTCGAATATGGCGGCTGCGTCTTCAACCTGCTCGATACGCCCGGCCACGAGGACTTTTCCGAGGACACGTACCGGACGCTGACCGCCGTCGATTCGGCGATCATGGTCATCGACGCGGCCAAGGGCATCGAGGCGCGCACGCGCAAGCTCTTCGAGGTTTGCCGGCTGCGCGACATTCCGATCCTGACCTTCATCAACAAGCTCGACCGCGAAAGCCGCGACCCGTTCGACCTGCTCGACGAGATCGAGAAGACGCTGGCGCTCGATGTCGCGCCGATCACTTGGCCGCTTGGATCCGGCCGCGATTTCGCCGGCGTCTATGATCTGCGCCAGGATGTCGTGCGCCGCTTCGAGGCGGCCGATCAGCCGGCGCTCAAAGTCACCGGCCCGGACGATCCGGCGCTGACCGCGATCCTGCCGCCATTGGAGGCGACCGCCATTCGCGACCAGCTCGAGCTGGCGCGGGCGGCGCTCAAGCCCTTCGACAAGCAGGCCTTTCTCGAAGGCCACCTGACGCCGGTTCTGTTCGGCAGCGCCTTGCGCACCTTCGGTGTCGCCGATCTCATCGATGCGCTTGCCGAATTCGCGCCGCCGCCGCGCGGCCTTGAGGCCGCGAGCCGCCATGTCGATCCGCGCGAGCCGAAGATGAGCGGCTTCGTCTTCAAGATTCAGGCGAATATGGACCCGAATCATCGCGACCGTATCGCCTTCATGCGCGTCTGCTCGGGCAAGCTGACGCGCGGCATGAAGGCAAAGCTGGTGCGCACCGGCAAGAGCCTCGCGCTCAATGCGCCGCAATTTTTCTTCGCCCAGGACCGCCAGCTTGCCGATGAAGCCTATGCCGGCGACGTCGTCGGCATTCCGAACCACGGCACGTTGCGGATCGGCGATACGCTGACCGAGGGCGAAGAGCTGATTTTCCGCGGCGTGCCGAGCTTCGCGCCGGAGATCCTGCGCCGGGTCAAAATCTCCGATGCCATGCGGGCGAAGAAATTGCGCGAGGCGCTCCAGCAGATGGCAGAGGAGGGCGTCGTGCAGCTTTTCCTGCCCAACGACGGTTCGAATGCCATGGTCGGCGTCGTCGGCGCCTTGCAGCTCGACGTTCTGGTCGAGCGGCTCGCCGCCGAATATGGTCTGCCGGTGACCCTTGAAACGTCGCGCTTCGAGCTCGCCCGCTGGGTCAGCGCCGAGAATCCGGCCGAGCTCGAGAAATTCATGCGCGCCTATCCGGCCTCGATGGCGGTCGATCTCGACGGCGCGCCGGTCTATCTTGCGGCTTCCGCCTGGGACCTGCGCTATGAGCAGGAGAAATGGCCGCAGATCGCCTTCGCCGACATCAAGGATTATCAGAAGGCCGAGACCGGCAAGGGGCGTCAGAAGGCGTTGGTGTAGCCGCGCTTGCTGGTCAAGGTCAGCCAGAGAATTTCGATGTCGAGCCACATCGACCAATTGTCGATGTAATAAAGGTCGTGCTCGACGCGGGCGCGCATCCGCTCTTCGCTCATGCCGCCGCGATAGCCGTTGATTT
Source organism: uncultured Methylovirgula sp. (assembly GCF_947646745.1). Taxonomy (NCBI): domain Bacteria; kingdom Pseudomonadati; phylum Pseudomonadota; class Alphaproteobacteria; order Hyphomicrobiales; family Beijerinckiaceae; genus Methylovirgula; species uncultured Methylovirgula sp. The sequence continues at coordinate 4,154 of NZ_CANSHK010000010.1, forward strand.
GCGCCCAGCCGGTGATGCCCGGCTTCATATTATGGCGGCGGGCATAGAGCGCGATGCGGCGCTCGAACATCTGGTCGATGACGAGCGCATGCGGCCGCGGGCCGACGAGCGACATGTCACCGCGCAGGACGTTGAAGAGCTGCGGCAGTTCGTCGATGTTGCGGGCGCGGATGAATGCGCCGACACGGGTCACTCGCGCGTCGCCTTTCTTCACCAGCGTCAGACTGGCATTGTCTTCCAGCGTCGTCATCGAGCGGAATTTGTAGATGCGAAAGGGCTGCTGGTTGAAGCCATAGCGCCGCTGCTTGAAGATCACCGGGCCCGGGCTTTCGAGCTTGATCGCCAGCGCGATCATGAGGAACAAAGGCGAAAGCAGAATCAGACCGAGCGCCGAAAAGACGATGTCGAAGCTCCGCTTGGCAAGGCGTTCCGGCTGGCTCAGGGGGTCGCGGACGATGTGCAGGCTCGATACCGGGCCGATCTTGGCGATGCGGGCGTCGCTGAAGCGGTCGAGCACGCGTTCCGGGCCGAGGTGGATCGAGGTCGGCACGTGCAGGAAGGCCTCGATCGCGGCGTCGATGGTGGTCTTCTCGTTCCAAGGGACAAGGATGAAGACGTCGTCGGGGCCGAGCATCCGCGCCGAAGCGCGCGCCAGGGCAAGGTCCTCGTCAAGATTCTCCGGACCGCGCAGCACCGCTGCGGCGACGATATGGACGCCGAAGGCCCAGGGTTCGAAGCGCTTGGTGAAGGTTTCGATCTCCTTTTCGTAGCCGAGCAGAAAGATGCGATGCACCGCGATCTGGCCGTGGCGGGCGCGGGCGCGGGTATGGATGGTGATCAGCATCCGGACAGCATTGACGGCGAGGAAGCCGCCGACGAACAGGATGAACAGGGCCAGCGGGTCGGCGTTCGACAGCGGTCGGCGCGATACGAGCAGCACGAGGGTGCAGAGCAGGGCGATCGCCCAGGGGATGATCGCGCGCCGCAGCAGATGGTCGAAGGTGAGATATTTCATCACCTCGTAATCGCCGCGGATCGCCGTGACTGAGGTAAAGAAGGTCGCGGTCAGCAGTCCAAGTCGGGCATAGGTGCCGGGTGGCAGGGCCATCGGCACGCCATTGAGCGAGACATGCGCGAGATAGGCGCAGCCCGTGATGGCGGCGAAGTCGGCCATCGCGGCAAAGAACGCAAAGCCGCCACGCAACAGAACGGTGCTGCCGCGCGGCAGGGCGTTGGCCCAGTTCGCTTCGGCGGCGCGGGGCCCCGGCTCTGTCTTGCCGCGAAACATATTTAAAGCCGTCCTGACGTTTGGCACAGCGGCGTCTCGAAAAGACCCGCCCATGACCCGGCGTGTGACGCTTTGCGGGCCAAGGCGGCTTATGCCTGGCCATAGCCGCAACGGTTGTGCCGGAGTCCGCGGGCCTACCCGCCGATGCCTGGGGCCTTGCGTCATGGCAACGCTCACGCTTTGTTCAGCGTGGCTTCCGCGCAACGTGACCGGAGAGGACGGCGCCATCGGCTTGACGCTCGCGGCGCCGCGAAGCATCGTCTCGCCGCTTCATTCCGGAGATCGAGATGGCCCAAATTTCCGCCCTGGCGCGCCGCGCGCTGTTTGGACTGACGGCTGCGCTTGCCGCGGCGCCTTTCTGTGCGGCGCCCTTCGTTGCCGCCGCGCGGCCGATCGTTCCGGCTGAGCGGCGCTACGATTCCTATGCCGGCGTTCTGCCGAGCTGCGCGGATCCCGGCGTCTTTGCGCGCATCCGCTCCCTGTTTCATGATCGCGAGACCGAATTCTGGAAATCTGGCCTCGAAATCGTGAATCTCGGCGACGTTCGCGAAACCGGCTTCCGCTCGCAAGGTCTCGATTACATTCCGCGGCGCTATTGCGAAGCGCAGGTCTATCTCAACAATCAGTCGGTCCGCCCCGTGACCTATTCAATCGTCGAGGACGCGGGCTTCATCGGCTTCAGCTACGACGTCGAATGGTGCGTCGGCGGACTCGACCGCAACGACGCCTATGGCGGATATTGCCGCGACGCGCGGCCGTGATTGCCGGCACGACGATTCTGATCCGCCGGTTTGCGGCTGTCGCTCTCGGCGCCGCGGTGCTTTGGCCGCTCGCCGGCGCCGCGCAATATTCCGGCTGCATTCTCGACAATTGCGCTGACAAGAAGCCGCTGCCGTCGCCAGCGGCGGGCAATAATCCGGGGTCGGTCAATCGAGGCAGCGGCGATTGGTCCCCAGGCGCGGGCGGTTCCATACCTTCAGGCGATGTCGGCAGTCCGGGTGATTTCGACTTTTATGTCTTCTCGCTCTCCTGGTCGCCCGGCTTCTGCGACCTCGGCGGCGCCGAGAAAGCCCCCGACCAATGCCATAGCGGCGCCAATCTCGGCTTTGTGGTGCATGGCCTGTGGCCGCAGGACGCGCAAGGCTATCCGTCCGACTGCGGCGGCGTCACGTCGCCGTCCTGGCTCGTGCTCGAATCGACACGCGGTCTCTACCCCGATATCGGGCTGGCCCGCTACGAATGGCGCAAGCACGGCACCTGTTCCGGCAAGAGCCCTGCCGCCTATTTCGCCGACGTGCGCCGTGCGCATGATCTCGTCGCCATCCCGTCGATGTTCCAGAACGCGCAGAGCGAGCAGGACACGACGGCGCTCGATATCGAGCGCGCCTTCATCGCCGCCAATCCGCGGTTGCGGCCGGGCATGATGGCGGTCGAATGCGTCAACGGCGAATTGTCGGAAGTCCGCATCTGCCTGTCGAAGGACGTGCGGACCTTCGTGCCTTGCCCGGATGTTGCGCGCCACACGTGCCACATGCAGGACATCGCCGTCGCCCCGATGCGGTGAGGCGATGAACTACCGCCACGCTTTTCATGCCGGCAATTTCGCCGACGTCTTCAAACACGCGATCCTGGCGCGCATCCTCGTCTACCTCGGCCAGAAAGACGCGGCGTTCCGCGTCATCGATACGCACGCCGGGGAAGGTTTCTACGATCTCTCCGACGCGCGGGCGGAAAAAACCGCCGAATGGCGGGGCGGCATCGGCCGGCTTCTCGAGGCCGCGCCGCCGCCGCAGATCGCGGCCCTGCTCGCGCCCTATCTCGCCGCGGTCGCGCCGCTCTGCCGCGGCACGCCGCCGCTTTATGCGGGCTCGCCGGCGCTCGCCCTGAAGCTCACGCGGCCGCAGGACCGGATGGTCTTCTGCGACGCGCATCCGCAGGTTATCGCGGCGCTGCGGGGCCACCGTGAATTTGCCCGCGACCGGCGGGTGAAGCTTGTCGAAATCGACGGCTACCGGGCGCTCAACGCCTTTGTCCCGCCGCGCGAGCGGCGCGGCCTCGTCGTCATCGATCCGCCGTTCGAATCGAAGACGGAATTCGACGATCTCAAAGCCGCCCTTACCCTCGCGGTGCCAAAATGGCCGACCGGAACGTACCTGATTTGGTTTCCGGTCAAGGACGCCGCCGTCGCGGGGTTTCGCGCCGGGCTGGTCAGGGCGCTGCCCGACCTCGGGGTCAAGAATGCGCTCGATCTTCGTCTCGCCGTCGCTGCAGTGCAACCGGATGCGCCGCTGGCGGCGAGCGGCCTGATAATTCTCAATCCGCCCCACACACTTGCCGTAGAAGCGCAACAGATTTTGCCGTATCTTGCCAAAACCATGGCGATCATGGGCCAGGGTGACGCGGAAGTCGCATGGCTCGTCAGGCACTGACCGAAAGGCGGGCTTGCGGGCTGCACGTAAACAAGGCTTTTGCGGTGCCCTGAGAATAAGCGCCGGCCGAATAATGCCGGCGTCGGAAAGTCAGGGAGAGACATATGCCGCAGCAGGGAACCGTCAAATTTTTCAATGCCAACAAAGGCTTTGGCTTTATCACCCCGGATAGCGGCGGCCCCGATATTTTCCTCCACATCACGGCGGTGGAGCGTGCCGGTCTGTCGAGCCTGAATGAAGGCCAGCGGGTCAGCTTCGAGACCGAGCCGGACAAGAAGGGCAAAGGCCCGAAAGCCGTCGATCTGCACCTCGTTTAGCCGAAGGCGGCGAATCGGGACGGCGCGTGCCGCTCGGTACGCGCCGGTCCCTGCGCCAGCAATCAGAAGTGATAGTTGACGCCGGCACGCAGCGTCGAAAGGCTGAGGCCGGGGTGCATGTAAATGGGCGTGCCGTTGAACAGATTGCCGCCGCCGTAATTGCTGTAGAGATATTCGGCCTTGACGGAAATGTTCCGGGTCACGGCGTATTCGATGCCGGTGCCGATCACCCAGCCGTTCAAGAAGGTCGATTCGTTGGCATAGATGCTCGGCGAGATCGCGAAGTCGGTGACCGAGCCCTTGAGGTTCGCCCCGGTATAGCCGCCGGTGATATAGACCAGCGCATGGTTGAAGGCATAGCCGAAACGGGCGCGGATCGAGCCCTCGGCATTGATGTTGCCATTGCCGTGGATGCTGCCCCACGGGCTGTTCGAGCCGCTGACACCGCCGAAATCGATGTCGCCTTCGATGCCGGCGACAAGCGGGCCGGACTGATAATTATAGCCTGCCTGGATGCCGAAGAGGCCGCCGTCCGTATTGCCGAAAAACGGGTCCCCGCCATTGGTGAAGCGGCCGAAGCCGAAGCCGGCGTTGGCGCCCACATAGGCGCCGGTCCACGTGAAGATCGGCGCCGGCTGATAATAAGGCGCCGGCGAATAGGGCGGCAGGTCGGCCGCCAAAACCGGAAAACCCGCCGCCGCAAAGACGGCTGCCAAAAGGACGCGTTTCATTCCTCACCTCGTAGACAAAACTCTCGAGGCGAGGATTAGGCTGGGCTGGTTACCTAAGACTTAAATAAAGGATTCGTAAAATACAAAAATGTTTTAGTTATAAATTGTTAACTATAGATATAAACCATGAAATACTTTGTTCTGATGCAATAAGTTTGGCTAGATTCAATATTTAATACTCAATTTAATTCCATATATAGTTTGGTTAACAAATGCTTCCATGGAAGGTCTTGCCCAAGTGGAATTCTTGCGCGTGTCGCACCCGTTATTTTCCCAGCGGGCGAAAATTGCCTAAAGAGAGCCGCCGACGGAATGGGAGAGAATGATGCCGCGCAAGGCCGCTCTGGTAACGGGCGCCGCCCGCCGAATTGGGCTCGCGATCGCCGAGCGGTTGGCGGGCGCCGGCTATGATCTTGCCATCCACAGCAGTGAGGCGACGCGGCCGGAGGCAGAAGCCGCGGCGGCGCATTTGCGGACGCAGGGCTGCAAAGCCGTGGTGATCGCGGCCGAGCTCGCCGATCCCGCTGAGCCCGAGCGGATCATCGCCGCAGCTCATGCCGCGCTCGGCCCCTTGTCGGTGCTCGTCAACAATGCCTCGATCTTCGAACGCGACACGGCCGAGGCGGTCGATGTCGCCCTCTTCGACAAGCTCATGGCGGTGAACTTACGTGCGCCGATGCTGCTGGCGCAGCACTTCGCGCAGCAGGTGCCGGAGGGGCAGGAGGCGGGGATCGTCAATCTCGTCGACCAGCGGGTCTGGCGCCCGACCCCGCAATTCTTCTCCTATAGCATCACCAAAGCGGGGCTCTGGTGGGCGACGCAGACGCTGGCGCAGGCTTTGGCGCCGCGCCGCATCCGCGTCAACGCGGTCGGGCCCGGCCCGGTGCTGCCCAATACGCCGCAAGGCAATGCCGGGTTCGAGAAGGAGGTCGCGGGCGTTCTGCTCCAACGCGCCGTCGCGCCGGCGGAGATCGCCGACGCCGTGCTCTATCTTGTCGAGGCGCGCAATGTGACGGGCCAGATGATTGCCGTCGATGCAGGCCAGCATCTCGCCTGGCAGACGCCGGACATTCCGGAGATCTAGGGATTCTCGTCATTGCGAGGAGCGGTCGCGACGAAGCAATCCATCTGAATTTTCTGGATTGCTTCGCCTTTGGCTCGCAATGACGTCGCTTTAGTCGGCGCTCGGCAGGCGGCGGATGGTGAATTCGATCTGGCCATCGTCGAGTTCGCGCCAGAATTCGATCTCGGTCATATAGGCGGCTTTTGGATAGGCGGCGAACCATTCGCGGGCTTTGTCGCGGGCTTCGCCGCGCGGCAGCGTAAAGGTTTCGCGCCGCCAGGCGCCGGTCGATGGGCGCTTGGCCCGCGTTCCCAGCCGGCGGGCGATTTCGGAGGGTGTTTTGCGTCCCGCATTCATGCCGCGGCTCCCGCCACTTAGATAAGACGCCAACCGGCTTTCACCAGCCTAGCCGAGCGGATAGGCCGCCTCGACGAGATAAGGACCGCCGCCGGTCGCCGCCCGCGAAGAAAACAGGACAAATCGCGTCGCCTCGAAACGGCGGGAAAAGAAGCCGCGCGTCGTCAAATAAGCGGCGACTGCCGTGCTTGAAGCATCGCGCAGCCGCGCCAGCGTGATATGCGGCGTGAATTTGCGTGGCTCGGGCGGAATGCCGATGCGCCGCATCAGCCGCTCCTGCTCGGCCTGCAATTCGACGAGCGGCGCCGCGGGCTTCGCCTTGGCGACAATGGCGCGCGGCTTGCCGCCGCCGAAGGAATCGAGACCCTCGAGCGTCACCGTAAAGGCCGGCCGGCGGATTTTCTCGAGCGTGCCGCAAACATCGCGCGCTGTCGCATGATCGATGTCGCCGATGAAGCGCAAAGTCAGATGATAGAAGTCGGTGTCGATCCAGCGGGCGCCGGAAATGCCGCCGCGCAGCATGCCGAGATCGCTGGCGAGATCAGAGGGAATCTCGAGGCCCGTGAATAAACGGGGCATGGGTCCCTCCTCAAGTCACGGCCCTCTCGCGGCGAGCGAGACCGGCCACGGCCATCACGTAAAATCATTTGGTCCATTGCCGCCAGAGGTCAATACACCGAATCGATTTTACCGCTTCATTCTGAACTGATTTCGCCTTGAGAGAAAGACCGGCGGGCAAAATTATCGCGACGCAACCGAACGCACGAAACGTTCAGCGAGCGGCAGAATCTGCGCGACGATCGTCGCGACGCCGGCGCGGTTCGGATGCAGGCCGTCCGCCAGTTCGAGGCTTTTGTTGCCGGCGACGCCTTGCAGAAAGAAAGGATAGAGCGGTGCTTGATATTTCGCCGCCAGCGCCGGATAGATGGCATCGAAGGCGCGGCCATAATCGGCGCCGAGGCTCGGCGAAGCGCGCATGCCGGCGATCATCACTTTGATGTGCCGAGCAGCGAGGCGCGCGAGGATCGCGTCAAGCGTCTGGCGCGTGCGCGCCGGATCCAAGCCGCGCAGCATGTCGTTGGCGCCGAGTTCGAGAATCACGCCGTCGGCATCATCCGGGACCGACCAATCGAGCCGGGCAAGGCCATCTTCGGCGGTGTCGCCCGAGACGCCGGCATTGACGATGCTGACGCGAAAGCCGGCTCGGCGCAGCGCGGTTTCGAGCGCCGCCGGAAAGGCGGCATCGGCCGGCAAGAGATAGCCGGCGGTCAAACTGTCGCCCAAGGCGACGATCTTAATCGGCCTGGCGCCGTCGGCGGATGTCGCGCCGAGCCCGAAAACCGCCGGAATTAAAAGCGCAAGTGCGAGCGGGAGAGCCAAGCGTAATCTGGACGCGATAATGGACGATGCGGCGATCATCTTTGACACTGTCGACTTGAGTCTCGGCCGCGGCGCGGCGCGTGTCCATATCCTGAAAAGCCTCTCTTTGGCCATTGCGCGCGGCGAGGCCGTGGGCCTCACCGGCCCGTCGGGCTCCGGCAAATCGACGCTGCTGATGGCGATGGCCGGGCTCGAGCGGCCGGATTCCGGCACGATCACGATCGATGGCATGGTCTTAAATCGGCTGAGCGAAGATGCTCTGGCGCAATTTCGCGGCGCGCGGATCGGCATTGTCTTCCAATCGTTTCATCTGATCCCGACGATGACGGCGCTGGAGAATGTCGCGATTCCCTTGGAGCTCGCCGGCGAGGCGCAGGCCTATGCCCGCGCACGGGCGGAATTGGCGGCCGTCGGCCTTGCCGATCGGCTCGCGCATTATCCGGCGGAGCTTTCCGGCGGCGAACAACAGCGTGTGGCGCTCGCCCGGGCGCTCGCGCCCCATCCGGCAATTCTCATCGCCGACGAGCCGACCGGCAATCTCGACGAGGCGAACGGCGCGACGGTGATGGATCTTCTCTTCGGCTTGCAGCGGGCGCGCGGCGCGACTCTGGTTCTCGTCACCCATGACGCGGGCCTTGCATCGCGCTGCGACCGTATCCTGCGTCTGCGATCCGGCCGCATCGTCCCCGATCTGGCAGCGCCCGAACCCGGCGCCGCGCGGGCGCATGGTTAGCGAAAGGTAAATCGAACCAGGCAGAAGATGTATTAAGCTAACTGAAAAATTACACTTAGCCGCAAAGATAGGCGGATATCCTGTCCTCGTTCGTGCTTGAGTATCCAATGGAATCGCAGACTAAACCCACGCACCGGTTTAGCATCTGGACCCTCGCAAATCCGGCCGCCGAGTCGCGTGAGCGCCGGTCGGACGATGTCGCGGCGAAAACAAATCCGCCGCCTGGCGGAACGTCGAGCCCAGTTGCGCGCCCATTGCACGACCGCGATCGTCATTCCGCCGCCGCCAGCGTGCGCGGGACGCTGCGTCCCTTCGACGCGAAATGTCTGCTGTCGAACGGCATCAAGCTCAATTGCGAGACGAAGCGCGTCGAGGCCGATCAGATCGAACTGGCCTACAAGGAACCTGCCGAGGCCAGCCGTGAATCGCTCTTGAATACCAAAGTGGGTCTGGAGATCGACTATTTCGGCTTCGTTCGCGGCGTCGTGCGTCAGGCCAGCGAGACCGGCTTTTGGATGGCGCCGGACATCGTCTATCACGAAATGCTGGTGCGCAAGCTCGCCGAGCTTCGCGCCGCCGGCGCAATGACCGATAACGAGCGAAGCAATCTCGAACGGCTCACGGCGCGCATCACCTTGCGCAATCCAGCTTGCCTCTATCGCCTCTTCGATGATGCGACGCTCTATCAGGCCAAGATCGCCTTGCTCTCGCACAAAGTCGCGACCCTGCGTACGGCGCAAATCCAACGCGCCGGGACGCGTATCCTGCTCGGCTGGCCCGATGCCCGCGCCGGCATGGTGGTGCGCAGTTTCGAGAGCGGGTTCACCGTCGAATTGGACGAGGCGCTTGAAGCGCTGCACGAGAACCTGACGTTCGCCTGACCCCACTTCGCCACAAAGCCGTGGCAAGGGGCAAGAATGCGCGCCCGTATCGCATCTCTCTGGCCGCTTGCCGTCCGCTTGGCGCTGCGGGATTTTCGCGGCGGACTCAACGGCTTTTTCACACTGCTCGCCTGCTTGACGCTGGGACTGATGACCATTGTCGGAATCGGTTCGATCACGCGTTCGCTGTCGCAGGGGTTGATTGAAAAAGGCCGCATGATTCTCGGCGGCGACCTGTCGTTCGATCTCATTCAGCGCGAGGCGACCGCCGAGGAGCTGCGCGTCTTGGCGGCACACGGCCGTCTCAGCCGCGTCGCGCTGATGCGGGCCATGGCCCGGCGCTCCGACGGCACGGCCGCACTCATCGAAATCAAGGCCGTCGACGCCGCTTATCCGACTGCCGGCACCGTTGGTCTCAACCCGCCGCAAAGGCTGCAGGCGGTGCTTGGTTTGCGCGACGGCGCCTATGGCGTCGCGGCGGATTCGACACTTGCGGCGCGGCTCGATCTCAAGCCGGGCGATCGTTTCGAGGTCGGATCTGCGACCTTCGCCTTCCGCGCGGTGCTGACGAGCGAGCCCGACAAGCTCGCCGCCGGGATCGGTTTCGGACCGCGCGTCATCATGTCGGAGACGGCCTTGCGGGCGACGCGGCTTTTGCAGCCGGGCGCATTGGTGCGCTGGCTTTATCGGCTGTCGCTGCGCGCCGGCGAGACGCCCGAGGCCGCCCGCGCCGCGGTCCGCAAAGCGCTGCCGTCGGCTGGCTTCGAGATTCGCACATGGAAAAATGTCTCGCCGGAATTTTCGCGCGACTTGAACCGCTTCAGCCAGTTTCTGATCCTTGTCGGATTAAGCGCCTTGCTCATCGGCGGCGTCGGCGTCGCCAATGCGGTCGCAAGCTTCGTCGAACGCAAGACGCCGACGATCGCGACATTGAAGGCGCTGGGCGCGTCCGGTTTCTTTGTCTTCGGCCTGATGTTGACCGAGGTGATGGCGATGGCGGCGCTCGGCATGGCGGCGGGGATCGCACTCGGCGCCCTGCTGCCGTTTGCGCTCGATGCGGGCTTTGCTGCATCGCTGCCGTTTCCGTTTGCGCCGAAAATCTTTCCGCAGGAGATCGGCGCGGGTTTCGTCTACGGTACATTGACCGTGCTCAGCTTCGCGCTGTTGCCGCTCGGCCGCGCCCATGACGTGCCGGTCTCGGCTCTGTTTCGCGACGAAGTCGCGCCGCAACGCCGACGATTGAGACGTCCCTATCTTGTCATGTTCGGCCTGGCGGCAGCGGGATTGGCCGGATCGATCGTGGCCTTCGCCCCGGACCGGAAACTCGCGCTGATCTTCCTCGGAGCGGCGCTCGGCGCCCTCATTCTACTGCGCGGCGCGGCGGTGCTGATGATGCGGGCGGCGAAAAAGCTCCGCCCCCGGACGATGGAAATACGGCTGGCCGTCGCCAATCTTTATCGTCCCGGCGCGCTGACGCCGGTCGTCGTCCTGTCGCTCGGTTTGGGATTGACCCTCGCCGTGGCGCTGGCGCTGATCGACGGCAATCTGCATCGGCTCTTTCGCGACCGCGGCGGCGTCACGCCGGACTTCTTCTTTCTCGGCATCGAAAAAACGCAGACGCCGGCGTTCCGCGATTTTGCCCTCGCACATGCGCCGGGCGGAAAGCTCGATCTCGTGCCGATGTTGCGCGGCCGGATCATCCGCCTCAACGCAACGCCCGCCGAAACCGCCAAGGTCGGGAATGATGCGGCCTGGGCATTGCAGGGCGACCGCGGCATTACCTTCTCGCCCGTTTTGCCGGCCGGCTCGCGACTCGTCGCCGGCGCCTGGTGGCCGCGCGATTATACCGGACCGGCGGAAGTTTCGATGGCGGCAGACGTCGCCGCGGGGCTTGGCCTCAAGCTCGGCGACTCCATCACCGTCAACGTCCTCGGCCGCGAAATAACCGCCCGCCTCGTCAATCTGCGCAAGGTCGACTGGACCAATCTGGGGATCAATTTTGTCCTCGTTTTCACGCCGGTCACGTTCAGCGGCGCGCCTTATTCGAATCTCGCGACGCTCACCTTTGCGACGCCGCCGACGGATGCGATGGAACGGCGGCTCGTGCGCGACGTGGCAAGGGCCTATCCCGATATCGTCAGTCTCCGTGTCAAGGATTCGCTCGAAGCGGTGCGCCAGGTGGTCGATGAATTGTCAGCCGGCGTGCGGGGCACGGCGGCGGTCGCGCTTGTCGCCGCGACTTTGGTTCTCGCCGGCGCGCTGGCTGCGGGTCAGCGCGCGCGCCTCTATGATGTCGTCGTGCTGAAAGTGCTCGGCGCGACACGGCGGCGGCTTCTCGCCGCGCTCATTTGCGAATTTGGTCTCATCGGCGCTGCGGCGGCTCTTTTCGGTGTCGTCGCCGGCAGCGCCGCCGCCCTCGCCATCGTCCGGCTGGTCATGAAGCTCGATTTCATCTGGCTTTGGCCCCAGGCTCTCGCCGCCGCCTTGCTGACGCTCGTTGCCGCCGTTGTCCTCGGCGTCGCCGGAACGTGGCGGAATCTTGGGCAAAAGCCCGCCCGATTCTTACGAAATTTATAGGTTCCGCAGCGTCCTGAAGCGTGGCGATGGCCTTGTACGGCTTTGGGCGCTGGGCCATATTATCGGCGATGTTCCCGCCTTGGCGAAAGCCGCGGCGGCCGGAGGTGATCAAGCCTCCTAACTTACGAGGAAACAATGTCCGACTTCGACCGCAACACCGCCCGCTGGGGGCAGGCAGTACCCCAGGCCGGCCGTGCCCAGATCGACCAGGGCCTTCGCTCCTATATGCTCGGTGTCTACAACAATATGGTGATCGGCCTCGCCATCACCGGACTCTTTGCCTATGGCGCGAACATGCTCGCCGTGACGCACGATCCGGCACTCGCGGTTGCGCGCTTCGGTCATATCTATCTCACCTCCTTCGGCCAGGCGCTTTATTTCAGCCCGCTGAAATGGCTCGTGGTGTTCGCGCCGCTGGCGCTGGTATTCTTCTTCTCGTTCCAGCTTAACCGCGTCACGGCCTCGACGGCGCGCGCGCTGTTCTTCGTCTTCTCGGCGACGATGGGCCTCTCGCTGTCGACGCTGGTGCTGATCTACACCGGCAATTCGATCGCCCGCGCGTTCTTCATCACCGCGGCCTCGTTCGGCGCGCTCAGCCTTTACGGCTATACGACGCCGCGCTCGCTCTCGGCGATGGGCTCGTTCATGATGATGGGTCTTTTCGGTCTCATCATCGCGAGTGTCGTGAATATCTTCCTGCACAGCACCGGCCTGCAGTTCGCGCTGAGCATCTTAACGGTGATCATCTTCGCCGGACTCACCGCTTGGGACACCCAGGCGATCAAGGAGATGTATTACGCCTCCGACGATTACGAGACGGCGGAGAAGAAGTCGGTCAACGGCGCGCTGCGCCTCTATCTCGACTTCATCAACATCTTCACCGCGATGCTGCAGCTCACCGGCTCGCGCAACGACTAACGCTCGGCCAGTGTCGACGAAATGAAAGCCCCGCTTCGGCGGGGCTTTTGTTATCCGGAGACGAGGTTCAGCTTCTTTTCAAGCACGCTGATAACACGCTTAAGATCATGGCCTCGCTTCAAGATCAGGCCGGTCGCGGTGATGACGCTGTAGGCGCCCTGCTTGCGTGCCGCCTTGGGATTTTTCTCGATCCTGTAGAGCGGGAATTCGGCGGTGCGCCGATAGATCGAAAAGACCGCCTTGTGGCTGGTGAAGGAGATCGCATAATCGCGCCATTCGCCGGCCGCGACCTTGCGGCCGTAAAGATCGAGGATGTCGCGCAATTCCTGCCGGTCAAAACTGATTTGCGCCGGCGCGGCGGAGGCGGGGCGGGGGGCGGCAATCGCTTCGTTTCGGGGCAGCGGCACGACGCGTGCCGCCAAAAAATTCTCGTCCGTCGACTCCATGCTCATCCATGGCCCTCCGAGCCCATGATTGCGGAAAGCGTGAAGGCCGGCAAGCGCCCCGTTCAGGCGGGCGCGCAACCGCCAAGTCAGTGCTCAATTTTTCTTGCAAAAGCTCATGGCCAGGCTTGCGTTGTCAAATACAATGCATTGAAAGCAAACATATTTCTTCATCAAGCGTAGCGCTGTTGACAACCCGGGGAATCACAGTTTCGCCCTTTTACAGCCTAGCGCGTGCCGCCATGCGCCGGGATACTCACCCGACGTCGCCAAGGGCCCGGACACGGTTCCACCGGACTCGTCAGCCCCCCAGCCCCCCGATGGGATCGCGGCAGGGCCCGCCTCGCATGAGATGCGGCGACGTTATAGAGCCGGCTCGAAGCGGTGCTTCAGCCGGCTCTTTTTTGCCCGCCTGTTTGGTTGCCCTGCCGTTTGCCCGCCGGCCGCGAGCTTCGCCTTGAATTCGAATCGCACACAAGCGATATCAAGCGCGCGAAAACCCGCTCAAATCTGAACTTGCGAATCCGAACCTTGGAGGCGTTCACAAATGGCGGCCGCGGAAAGCCCATCCCCAGCGTTTCAGGCTCATGCGTTTCAGGCCGATGTCTCGCGGCTGCTCGATCTGATGGTCCACTCGGTCTATTCCGAGCGCGACATTTTCCTGCGTGAGCTCGTCTCGAACGGCGCCGATGCCTGCGAGAAGCTGCGCTACGAGGCGCTGGCCGATCCGGCGCTGACCGCGGACGATAGTCATTTCCTGATCACGGTCACGCTCGACAAGGATGCAAAAACGCTGATCGTCGCCGACAACGGCATCGGCATGTCGGAGGCGGATCTGACGCAGTCGCTCGGCACGATTGCCCGCTCCGGCACCCGCGCCTTTCTCGACAGGCTGAATGCGGAGGCGAAGGAGGATGCCGCGGCCGGCAAGGATCTCATCGGCCAGTTCGGTATCGGCTTTTATTCCGCCTTCATGGTCGCAGACCGAATCGATGTCGAAACCCGCAAAGCCGGGTCGAACGAGGCCTTTCTCTGGAGCTCGGACGGCAAGGGGACGTTCTCGATCGCGCCGCTGGCCATCGACGCGGCGCCGGCGCGGGGCACCCGCGTGATTCTGCATCTGAAGGAAGACGCGGCGGGCTACCTCGAGCCGCACAAGGCTGAGCATATTTTGCGCGAGCATTCGAGCGCAATCACCGTGCCGATCGCGCTGATCGAAGCACCCGGCCAAGAGCCGCGCCGCTTGACCGAAGGCTCCGCGCTTTGGACGAAGCCGAAAAGCGCGGTGACGGAAGAGGAATATACGGAATTCTACCGCGACCTCGCCGGCCAATTCGATGCCCCGGCGCTGACGCTGCATTGGCGCGCCGAGGGCCGGCACGAATATACCGTCCTCGCCTTCGTGCCCGGCTCGCGGCCCTTCGATCTTTTCGATACGGCGCGCAAGGGCCGTGGCAAGCTCTATGTCCGCCATGTGCTGATCGCGGCGGATGCCGATCTGCTGCCGGGCTGGCTCCGCTTCGTCCGGCTTGTCGTCGATTCGGCCGACCTGCCGCTCAACATGTCGCGCGAATTGATCCAGCAAAGCCCGGTCTTCGCCGCGATCAAAAAGGCCGTCGCCAACCGCGTGATGCAGGAGCTGACCAAGCTCGAAGAAAACGATCCCGAAGCCTATGCGAAGGTCTGGGAGAATTTCGGCGCCGTCTTGAAGGAAGGTCTTTATGAAGACCCGGAGCGGCGCGATGCGCTGTTCAAGCTCGCGCGCTTCGCCTCGACCGCGGATCCCGAGGGCAAGCGCACGCTCGCCGCTTATGTCGCGGCGCTGCGGCCGAACCAGACGGCGATCTATTATCTCAACGGCGACAATGCCAAGGCGCTCGCCGCCAGCCCGCAGCTCGAAGGTTTTCGCGCGCGCGGCATCGAAGTGCTTCTTTTGTCCGACCCTGTCGATGCCTTCTGGGTCTCGACCGCGGCCGGTTACGATGGCAAGCCGTTCAAGTCGGTCTCGCAAGGAGCGGCGGACATCAAGTCCATTCCGCTGCTCGAAGGCGAGGACAAGGCAGCCGAGCCGCCGTCCGCCGCGCTCGCGTCGCTCTTTGCGCTGATGAAGCAGGAACTCGAGGGCGTGGCCTCGGACGTGCGCGCCTCGGATCGCTTGTCGGAAAGTCCCGCTTGCCTGATCGCGCCGGAACACGGGTTCGACCGGCGGCTCGAACGCATCCTGGCCGAGCATGGACAGTTGAAGGATGTCGCAAAACCGGTGCTGGAGATCAACCCCGCGCATCCGCTGATCGCGGCGCTTGCCGAAAAGGTCGGCCATGCCGACAAAGCGGCGCTCGCCGATATCATCTGGCTCGTTTTCGACGAGGCGCGGCTGCTCGACGGCGAGAAGCCGGCGAATGCGGCGGATTTCGCGACGCGGCTGACGCGCGTGCTCACCAAGGCCGTGACGGAGCCGGCCGCCAAGGCATGATCGCTCGAAGCGCATGATCGCAAAAATCGCCGCGCTGGCGCCGGCGCTCTCCCGCACTGAGGCGCAGCATGAACTGACGCGGGCTTTCGCCGCGGCCGGCATCGCCACGCCGGCGCTCGATGCGCGGCTTTTGTTATGTGCCGCGCTCGGGATCGGCCATCTCGATCTGGTGCGCGATCCGGCGCGGGCGATCGGCAATGGTGCGGTTCTCACCGCTTTGGCGCGGCGACGGATCGCCGGCGAGCCGATCGCCCGCATCTTGGGCCGTCGCGAATTTTACGGCCTCGATTTTACGCTCAGCCCGGCCGTGCTCGACCCGCGGCCGGATACCGAAATCTTGGTCGATGCGACGCTCGCGGCCTTGGCGGCGCGTAGCCACGAGCCGCTCCTTTTGCTCGATCTCGGCGTCGGCTCGGGGGCGATCCTCGGCGCGCTCCTGTCGCAATTGCCGACGGCTTTCGGCCTTGGCGTCGATCGTTCGGAAGCCGCCTGCCGCGTCGCACGCGACAATCTTGCGGCGCTGGAATTTGCGAGCCGCAGCGCGGTCGTCTGCGGCGACTGGACGAAGCCCCTCACGGGGCTTTTCGATGCCATCGTATCCAACCCGCCCTATATTGCGAGCGGCGAGATCGAGGGCCTTGCTGCGGAGGTGCGCGAGCATGATCCGCCGGGCGCGCTCGATGGCGGTGCCGACGGCCTCGACGCCTATCGGATTTTGGCGCCGGCGGCGGCGCAACTTCTGCGCCCTGGCGGGGTTGTCGCCTTCGAAGTCGGCGCCGGCCAAGCCGAATCGGTTGTGGCCTTGTTCGCGGCGACGGGGGGCTTGGGACGCGGCGAGGTGATGCGCGATCTCGGCGGCCACGCGCGGGTTTTCCTAGCGCGCCGCGAAGCTTAGCGGCGCCGAGATGCGAAGCTTGGCCGTAGGGCGAATGCGTTGCATATCCGCAACATAGGCTCAGGCTGCGGAAAAATTTTGCGAAAGTTCTTGGCGACGCGGAGGAAAGCGATTACGTTCCTGCGCAAAGATCGCCTTTCGCGAATGTTTATTGAGGTAGCGTCGAGATCATCCGTTCCGAAGCTCGGAAGGAATGATTTCCGCGTCTCACGAGCCTGATAGTGCTCGGCGCGATTGTGGCGGTTGTCCCCAACGTCTGAGGTCCCGGAAGCTGCGGGACCAGTCTCCTTCGGTCTTTAATACCGGAGGCTTTGCGTTAGCAGCTGGAGAACGGAAGCCAGCCTATCCTCTTGCCTTAGGGCGAACGATTTGTCGTGCCGACTCGGGGCCGCCTCGAGCGTCGGGAGGGATGGGTTTAGGAAACATCCAAGGAAGATCGATGAGACCAAACCAGAATAACAAGCGCATGCGGGGCCGGAACAATAACAATCGCAAGGGGCCCAATCCGCTGTCGCGTTCTTATGAGTCCAACGGTCCGGACGTGAAGATCAGAGGGACCGCCCATCACATTGGCGAAAAATATCTGCAGCTCGCCCGCGATGCGCAGTCCAGCGGCGATCCGGTGATGGCCGAGAGCTACCTGCAGCACGCCGAGCATTATTTCCGCATCATCGCTGCCGCCCAGCAGGCGCAGCAGGCCCAGTTCGGCGGCTATAACCGCCAGGGTGGCGAGGCCGAGGCCGATGAGATCGAGGAGGAAGACGATTTCGCCGGCATGTCCGACCGGTTCGCATCGCCCTCCGAGCGCGTTGCGCCGAACCAGGCGCAGCCTTATGCCGGCCAGCCGGTGCCGAACGGCCAGCCGAACTATAACGGCCAAGGCAATTATCAGGAGCGGCCGCCATACGAGCCGCGCGGCGAGCGCAACAATCGCAATTTCCAGGATCGCAACTTCCAAGATCGCAATCAAGACCGCACGCAGGACCGCAACGGCCAGGAGCGCAGCCAGGAGCGCGGCGCCTATGGCGAGCGTAACGGGCAAGCTGGTCGCGAGCAGGGCCGCGGCCGGCCGCCGCTGCGTGGCGACAATGGCCCCCGTTACGACAATGGCGGGCGCTACGAGCGGCACGAATCGCGCAATGTGAACGACGAATCGAATGGCTCGGGCTTGCCGGCCTTTATCACGGCGCCGGTGCCGGTTCGGGTTCAGCCGGAGCCGGATTTGCCGGCCGAGGCGGAAGCGGTCGGTACGGAGGTTCTGCCCCGGCCGGAGAGCGGGGCCGAGGGATTCGCGATGCGTCCGCGCCGCCGCCGCCGCAAGCCGGAGTTCGGCGAAGGCGAAACCAAGGCGCCTTACGAAGAATAACAAATCGCAGGACCGCGCGGCGCGATGGCGCATCGTTAAGGATGCGCCAATCGGCGCAATGGCGGCGCGGTCCATCTACCAATTCCGCCTCGCTTTCCTAAATCTCCTCATAAGCTCCGCTGTCGGACGTGCCGAGGCGGAATCGTCATGTCTATCCTGACGCATTTTCTTCACGCGAACCGGTATCCACTTCGCTCGAAAATGCTTTAGAACGCATGGACGGCCTTGCCATTGGGAGGTCTGGAAAGAATGAATTTCGAAAAATATACCGAACGCGCGCGCGGCTTCGTGCAAAGCGCGCAATCGCTGGCGGTCCGCGAGAACCATCAGCAATTCACCCCCGAACATCTGCTGAAAGTCCTTCTCGACGATCCGGAAGGCCTGGCAAGCGGCCTCATCACCAAGGGCGGCGGCAATGCCCGTGAGGCGTTGACGCAGACCGAACTGGCACTTGGCAAGCTGCCGAAAGTGCAGGGGGCGGGCGCCGGCCAGCTCTATGTCGCCCCGGCCACGGCGCGGCTCTTCGACAATGCCGAGCAGATCGCGCAGAAGGCGGGCGATTCCTACGTCACCGTCGAGCGGCTGCTCCTTGCCTTGGCGCTCGAAAAGGGCAGCGAGGCGGCCAAAATCCTGCAGCGAGCCGGCGTCACCCCTCAGGTGCTCAATGCCGCCATCGAGGACTTGCGCAAGGGCCGCACGGCCGACAATCCGACGGCTGAAAACGCTTATGACGCTTTGAAGAAATATGCCCGCGACCTCACCGAGGCGGCGCGCGCGGGCAAGCTCGATCCGGTCATCGGCCGCGACGAGGAAATCCGCCGCACGATCCAGGTTCTGTCGCGGCGGACGAAGAACAATCCCGTGCTCATCGGCGAGCCGGGCGTCGGCAAGACGGCGATCGTCGAAGGTCTCGCCTTGCGCATCGTCAATGGCGACGTGCCGGAAAGCCTGCGCGACAAGAGCCTGCTCGCGCTCGACCTCGGCGCCTTGATCGCCGGTGCCAAATATCGCGGCGAGTTCGAGGAGCGCCTGAAGGCCATTCTCAACGAAGTCACCACGGCACAAGGCGGCATCATCCTCTTCATCGACGAGATGCACACGCTCGTCGGCGCCGGCAAGGCGGACGGGGCGATGGATGCCTCAAACCTGCTGAAGCCGGCGTTGGCGCGCGGCGAATTGCACTGTATCGGCGCCACCACGCTCGACGAATACCGCAAGCACGTCGAGAAGGACGCGGCCTTGGCGCGGCGCTTCCAGCCCGTCTTCGTCAGCGAGCCGACGGTCGAGGATACGATCTCGATCCTGCGCGGCCTGAAGGAAAAGTACGAGCTGCATCACGGCGTGCGGATCACCGATTCCGCCATCGTCGCAGCGGCGACGTTGTCGAACCGCTATATCGCCGACCGGTTTCTGCCGGACAAGGCGATCGACCTCGTCGATGAGGCGGCGTCGCGGCTGCGGATGCAGGTCGATTCCAAGCCCGAGGAATTGGACGAGATCGACCGGCGCGTCGTGCAGTTGAAGATCGAGCAAGAGGCGCTGAAAAAGGAAACCGACGCGGCCTCCAGAGAGCGGCTGCAAAAGCTCGAGCACGAACTGGCCGAGGCGGAGGAAAAATCCGCCGCTCTGACCGCGCGCTGGCGGGCCGAGAAGGACAAGCTCGGCTCGGCACAGAAACTCAAGGAGCAGCTCGAGGCGGCGCGCACGGAGCTGTTGCAGGCACAGCGCCGCGGCGAATATCAGCGCGCCGGCGAACTGACCTACAGTCTCATCCCCGAGCTTGAGAAGAAGCTTGCCGAGGTTGAATCGAAGAGCGGCGCGGCCCTGGTCGATGAGGCGGTTAGCGCCGATCACGTCGCCCAGGTCGTCTCGCGCTGGACCGGCATCCCGGTCGACAAAATGCTCGAAGGCGAGCGCGGCAAGCTGCTGCGCATGGAAGACGACCTTGCCAAGCGCGTCGTCGGCCAGGCCGAGGCGGTCGCCGCGGTCGCCACCGCCGTGCGCCGCGCCCGGGCAGGCTTGCAGGACCCGAACCGGCCGATCGGCTCGTTCATGTTCCTCGGGCCGACCGGCGTCGGCAAGACCGAATTGACCAAGGCACTGGCAGAGTTCCTGTTCGACGACGAGACGGCGCTGATCCGCATCGACATGTCGGAATATATGGAAAAGCACTCGGTCGCCCGGCTGATCGGCGCGCCGCCCGGCTATGTCGGCTATGAGGAAGGCGGCGCGTTGACCGAGGCGGTGCGCCGGCGCCCTTATCAGGTCGTGCTGTTCGACGAGATCGAAAAGGCGCATCCGGACGTGTTCAACGTCCTGCTGCAGGTCCTTGACGATGGTCGCCTGACCGACGGGCAGGGCCGCACGGTCGATTTCCGCAACGTGCTGATCATCATGACTTCGAACCTCGGCGCCGAGCTTCTTGTCATGCAGCCCGAGGGGCAGGATACGGCTGCGGTCCGCGACGAGGTGATGCAGATCGTCCGCGCGCATTTCCGCCCGGAGTTCCTAAACCGCATCGACGAGATCATCATGTTCCACCGGCTACGCCGGCAGGACATGGCGGCGATCGTCGATATTCAGATCAACCGGCTCTCGCGTCTCCTCGAGGACCGCAAGATCGTCCTCGAAATGGCCGAAACGGCGCGCGAATGGCTGGCCGAAAAGGGCTATGATTCGGCCTATGGCGCGCGGCCGCTGAAGCGGGTGATCCAGAAGGCCTTGCAGGATCCCTTGGCGGAAAAAATCCTCGCCGGCGAGATCCACGACGCTGCCGTGGTGAAGATCGGCGGCGGCCCGCAAGGCCTCGTTATCGGTGCGGCGACGCCGCCGGACTCGGGCGGCAAAGGCAAGGCCAAGGTCGCCTGAACGGCGTTTCGAAAATTTACCGCCAATGGCGTCGCGCCGGGGTCCGAAACGGCCCCGGCGCACGGCCTTCAGGCGATCTTTTTCAACGCTCTTCCGGGCTGACAATCAGCGCCCGCGCCAGAGCGTCGCGGGGGGCCGAAATAAGTCCTCCAAAAACGGGAAAACGGCATTTCGGGACATGCATTTGGCGCCATTTTGGACTATATATTTGAAGTGGGTTTGAAACCCGATTCCCCTGCCAATTTTTAAAGTCAGAAAGTGCCCGAACACATGTCTCAATCTGCGTCGGCGAGCCCGAATCCTGTGCCCGAAAATGCGCATGATTCGCCCGCTGCGGAGCGCGACGGCTATGGTGCCGATTCGATCAAAATCCTGCGCGGGCTCGATGCCGTGCGCAAGCGGCCGGGCATGTATATCGGCGACACCGACGACGGTTCGGGTCTTCATCACATGGTCTATGAGGTCGTCGATAATGCCATCGACGAGGCGCTGGCGGGCTATGCCGCCAAGATCAGCGTGACGCTCAACGCCGACGGCTCCGTCACCGTGACGGACGACGGCCGCGGCATTCCGACCGACATCCATCCGGAGGAGGGCGTTTCCGCCGCCGAGGTCATCATGACCCAGCTCCATGCCGGCGGAAAGTTCGACCAGAATTCCTACAAGGTGTCAGGCGGCCTGCATGGCGTCGGCGTATCCGTCGTCAATGCGCTTTCGGTGTTCCTTAAGCTGCGCATCTGGCGCGACGGGCAGGAACATCTCGTCGAGTTTGCCGACGGCGAGACGGTGGCCCCGCTCGCGATCGTCGGTCCGGCGCCGGTCATTGACGGCCGGGCCAAGCGCGGCACGGAGGTGACCTTTCTGCCGTCGCCGAAAACCTTCAGCATGATCGAGTTCGATTTTGCAACGATCGAGCACCGGCTGCGCGAATTGGCGTTTCTCAATTCCGGCGTGCGCATCGAATTGACCGATTTGCGCTCGGCCGAAATCAAGCAGGAAGAGCTCTTCTACGAAGGCGGGCTCGAAGCCTTCGTGCGCTATCTCGACCGTACCAAGACGCCGCTGATCGGCGCGCCGATTCTGATCAGGGGCGAGCGCGATCGCATCACTGCCGAAGTCGCCTTGTGGTGGAACGATTCCTACCACGAGAATGTGCTGGCTTTCACCAACAACATTCCGCAGCGCGACGGCGGTACTCATCTCGCCGGCCTGCGCGCGGCGCTGACGCGTCAGGTGACGGGCTATGCCGAGAGCTCCGGCCTCACCAAACGCGAAAAGGTCGATCTCACCGGCGATGATTGCCGCGAGGGCCTGACTTGCGTTCTGTCGGTCAAGGTGCCCGATCCGAAATTCTCGTCGCAGACGAAGGATAAGCTCGTCTCCTCCGAGGTGCGCCCGGCGGTCGAAGGCCTCGTCAATGAGATGCTCGGCATCTGGTTCGAGGAACATCCGCAAGAGGCCAAGACCATCGTCGGCAAGGTGGTCGAGGCAGCGCAGGCGCGCGAAGCGGCGCGCAAGGCGCGCGAACTCACGCGCCGCAAAGGCGCGCTCGATGTCGCCAATCTGCCGGGCAAGCTCGCCGATTGTCAGGAACGCGATCCGTCGAAATCGGAACTGTTTCTCGTCGAGGGCGATTCGGCGGGCGGCTCCGCCAAGCAGGGCCGTGATCGCGAGTTCCAGGCGGTGCTGCCGCTGCGCGGCAAAATCCTCAACGTCGAGCGGGCGCGTTTCGACAAGATGCTGTCCTCGCAGGAGATCGGCACGCTGATCACGGCGCTCGGCACCGGCATCGGTCGCGAGGATTTCAATCCCGACAAGCTGCGCTACCACAAGATCATCATCATGACCGATGCGGATGTCGACGGTTCGCATATCCGCACGCTGCTGCTGACTTTCTTCTTCCGCCAGATGCGCGAATTGATTGAGCGCGGCCATGTCTTCATCGCCCAGCCGCCGCTCTATAAGGTCAAGCGCGGCAATTCCGAGCAATATCTGAAGGATGAGCGGGCGCGAGAAGATTATCTCATCGACAGCGGCCTCGACGGCGCCGTGCTGCGGCTGGCGAGCGGCGAAGAGCGCGCTGGCCAGGATTTGCGCGCCGTCGTCGAAGAAGCGCGGGTCATCAGGCAGGTGCTGGCCGGCCTGCATTCGCGCTACGACCGCAGCATTGTCGAACAGGCGGCGATCGCTTGCGCCTTGCAGCCGATCCACGCGGACGATGATGCAACGGCGATTGCGCATGCGCAAGAGATCGCCGAGCGGCTCGACCGCTTTGCCGACGAGATGGAGCGCGGCTGGTCCGGCACGGTCGCGGACGGCGGCTATCAGTTCGCGCGCGAATTGCGCGGCGTCCGCCAGGTCTCGGTGCTCGACCCGGCGCTGCTCGCCTCGGGCGAGGCACGCCGGCTCAACGACCATGCGCAAGCGCTGCACGACATCTATGGCCTGCCCGGGAAATTCATCCGCCGCGGCGAGGAGAAACTCGTCGGCGGCCCGTCGCAGCTTGTCGAACTTGTCATGGCAGCAGGGCAGAAGGGCATTTCGCACATCCAGCGCTACAAGGGCCTCGGCGAAATGAATGCCGAGCAATTGTGGGAGACGACGCTCGACCGCAACGTCCGCTCGCTGCTGCAGGTGAAGATCAAGGAAGGCGACGAGGCCGACGACATTTTCGTCAAGCTGATGGGTGACGTTGTCGAGCCGCGCCGCGAATTCATCCAGGAGAACGCGCTGAACGTCGCCAATCTCGACGTGTGAGGTTGGCGCGCTGGACAGTCTCGCTAAAGATGAGAAACGTCCAGCAAAAGTTGAGAACTTTCCAGGCGCTTTTTTGCTCTTTCACGGCAAAAACAGGGGTTCGATTCCCCTTGGGCGCGCCAACTAAATCAGCACTTAGATTTAAAATCTACTCGCCGCTTCACGCCTCGCATCCGCTGGCGTGGAGGTTGCACACCTTCGGCTCTCCACGCGTCACAAACTGGAGAGCCGTTTTTCAGCGCGCCCTAACTCGGCGCGCTTTTTTATCACTCATGGTCGCCGTCAGCAGGAACTCTGGCCGATCCGGTGAGGTTATAGGCACCCCCACGCAGTGAAAGGAGAACTCAAAGAATGTCCACGTGGCAACCGCCGAGAGAGCCTGAGAAAAAACACGAGCCACCGCCGAAACCTCATCGTCCACCGCACGAGGCGACCTACGAGGGGCTTGCCCATGTCTCGCAACAGATCGCAGATTTAAAGGCGCAACTTGACCGTATTGAGTCTGCAATTAAGAAATAGATTTACCACCGCGTAATTAGGGTTATGCCCCCGATCATCAAAGCCGCGCCGATAAGGCGCGGCGTATTCAAAGTATGCACTGGCATTCTAAATAGGCCCAGTGCATCGATAGTCAGCGACATTACAATGTTTGCGGTAATGGTTAGACCGGCAAAGGCACCCGCTCCGACCCTATCAACAAACATAAGTCCTGCGACGACCGCGAATGCGCCAACTACCCCACCGAGCGGCGCCCACCAAGGCATGTCCTTAAGTCCTTCAGCGTTTGGGAATGGATAAGGCTGGCAGACCAAAATGCAAAACAGAAAGGCGATGATCGGCAGAAATGAAACGACACTCGCTAGTCAAGGATTGATCAGAGCGCCACGAAGTGCTCCGTTCATAGGCGGACCCCAAGCCTGCAATGCGCGAGACACAACGATGATAACGTAGATCCAAACGGCGCTCGCTTCGCGCATGGCATGCTCCAAATTGCTTTGTGGAATGTGCGATTAAATGCGCAAAACGGAGGTCTTGTTCCGAAGAGGAACCTGTCTGCGTCGCCGCCCTTCTCGATGAATCCGATTAGAGCAACGGTCTTCCATCTTTCGGCCACGGCTCCTCGCCTTTCTCTATCCTCGCCCATCGCTCCCATTTTTCGAGCACTTCGGGACGCGCCGTGCTGCTCGCATAGCTCGGCTGAAATATCCTGCTTCGCCTGTGAGCCATTCGGCCATTTCATCAATCTTGCCATTGATCCCGATATGGCCTGATAGGCTGGACCCTGTATTGTCACTTCGCTTGGATCTTCCCGAGCTGGGTATTAAAGGCGCGGCACAGACTTAAGACGGCAGCAGGATCACGCGGAAAATCTCGCCTATGAGCGGTGCCTCGCGCCTTGCTCGTTGCAGCTTGCCCCTCCTCGTTCGCTCGCGGTTCCTGCGGCTTATTGGGCAGCGGTGCGGCCACTTCCATCGCCTCCGTCTGGAGCGCGTCTCGCAAAGTTATAGTTTTTCATGACTTTGTTTCTCAGCCTTTGCTGGTCTGTCCACGCGCGTAAGCAGTCATTCAAATCTCCGCGAGCGGTGTATCGGGCTCACCAAAAGCAGCTGAGTTTAAGGGCGCCGAAGCGTCTCCCGGCCGGTGTGCGGCGATGCGTCACTTGCGAGGCCGGAATCGGCAAGACTACAAGTAGAGAATGAGTCTTCGGATGCCGAAGTGGCGGTCCTCGTGGTATTTTGGAACTATCGCGCCACTCTTTGTGGTCATCGCGGCGATGACCGTTCTGGTTTCCTACTCGCCGACTCTCTATCGCATGTTTTGCGCTGCCACTGGCCTTGCCGGAACGACGCAGCGAGCGACTGTGGCCCCGGCGCCCAGCGGCGCCGCGACCGATTCAAGGGAAATCACGGTCCAATTCGACGCCAACGTCGGCAACGGTCTTGACTGGGATTTCCGCCCGAGCCAGGGCTCAGTGAAGGTGAAGCTCGGTGTTGCGACCCGAGTCACTTTCGTCGCCCATAACCGTTCGAACAAGACCTTGGTCGGCCGCGCCGTCTACAACGTCACCCCATATCAGGCGGGACCGTTTTTCTACAAAATTCAGTGTTTCTGCTTCACCAACGAGAAGCTCGGACCGGGGGAAACGGCTGTAATGCCGGTGCTGTTCTTCATCGATAAGGCCTATGCGACGGATCCAACCGCGAGGCTGTTCGACGAACTCACTCTCTCTTACACATTCTATCCGAAAAACGATCTGACGCCCGAGGCCATAAGGCAGGCGCGCGATCTTGCGACGGGATCGAAACTGGAGGACGCTGCCATTCACCAGAACGGCAAGCAGGCCTTCGACAATGACGCGCCGCGGCGCTAGCGCATCTCAGCACGGGTTCTCGCATGCGGCCGATGAATTGGATTGCCCTCGTTGCGACCGTGGCCGCTGCGGCGGCGATTGGTGTCGTGCGGTTTGCGGGGAACGACCTGTCTGGGACCTATAGACCCAAAACGGACGCCCCGATCGCCCCGCCGACCATGCCGCCACCCGAGACCTTCGCCGCAATCTTCACGCCCTGCGCCCACTGTCACGAGATTGGCGCCGGCGCTCGCCCTATGGCCGGGCCGCCGCTGACCGGGATCATCGGCCGAAAGGCAGGCTCCTACCCGGGCTATCCCTATAGCCAGGCCTTGCGCAGCAGCGGCCTCACTTGGAACGACGCAACCCTCGCCCGCTTCATCGCGGATCCGCAGGCGGTCGTGCCCGGAACGCGGATGATTTTCGGCGGCCTCCCCAAGGGGGATATCGCTGCGTTAATCTCATTCATCAAGGCGGCGAGCGCCGCGCCGAACGCCAGCGCGGCCGCCACGATTCTGTCACCGTCGACGCTCGCCATTGGCGGCCCGTTTGAACTCATCGATACGAAGGGGCGCAAAGTCACGCAGAACGACCTCCTGGGCAAGCCGAGCGCGCTGTTTTTCGGCTACACAAATTGCCCGGACGTCTGCCCCACGACGCTGGCGGAGTTAACGCGGTTGATGAAAGAATTGGGGCCGGACGCGAATAGGCTGAACGTCGTCTTCGTTACCATCGACCCGGCGCGCGATACGGCTGCCGAGCTTGCGACATACCTTTCTTCCTTCGATCCACGCATCCGCGGCCTCACTGGTACTGACGCGCAGATCGCAACGATCGCCAAGGCCTATCACGTCTACTATGCCCGCGTGGCCGGAGAGGGCGGCAATTACTCGATGGACCACACCGCGACCGTTTATCTGATGAACGCGAAAGGCGGCTTCGTCGGCACTCTTAGCACCGAGGAAGACGACCGCACCTCACTCGCCAAGCTTCAACGCCTCGTGCGAGCAGCGAGCTGACTCTTAGGAGACGCGCTGACAGCGCCGCCGGGCTTATGTGTTGCGATAGCCGGCCGCCTTTCATTGGTCCTCGAAGATCGCCTCGATCGGCCGGCCGAAGAGGCGCGCGATCTTGAACGCAAGCGGCAGGCTCGGGTCGTATTTGCCGGTCTCGATGGCATTCACGCTCTGGCGCGAGACGTCGAGACGCTCGGCGAGTTCCGCCTGGCTCCAGCCGCGTTCGGCCCGCAGCTCTTTGAGTCGATTCTTCATGGACCGGCGCCTCTAGCACTTTGCCGCCCACCAGCCGGCCCTGGCCACCAAGGTGGAGAGCAACTGGGCGAAGACGAGGCCCACCCATCCCAGTGCAAAGTAGACGCCGGGCGTACCGCGGTGACCGACAAGCCGGGCGAGGACCGTGCCGCCGTTCTCGAGCCACAACAGCATGATCGGCGCGGTCAGCAGGATGGCTGTCGTGGAGCCGATGAACCAGGCAAGCTTTCGCGCGTCCTTTTCCCTTTCGTCGAGCCGGCGCCAGGTGATCATCCAACCGACCGCCGCCGCCCAGGCGAGGCTGGCGAACTTGGCCAGCGCCAGCCAAGGCGCCGCGCTCTGCCGATCATGACCGTAGACGGCCAAGATGAGGGCGGCCGCGCCGAACCAGATCAAGACTGCGCCGAAAACGGCGACCGCAATGGATCCGAAGATGGCGACTTGCCGGCGGCTGGGCATGGCAGAAACTCCGAGGTGTCAAGCAAACTTGTCATAAGCGATGACGCGTGTCAAGCCTGCTTGTCATGCTTTGACGCTGACCGCTGAGCTTCGATGCGCAAGGCGAGCGCGGCAATCAGCGGCGCACGCGGCGGAATCAGTTCGGAACGAACAAAGGCAGCTTGACGACAAGCCGGGCGCCGGCCGCAGCGCCGTCTTCGATCGCGATCGTGCCGCGATGGGCTTCGACGAGATTGCGGACGATGGCGAGGCCAAGACCCGCGCCGCCTGTGCTGCGGCTCCGCGAGGTTTCGAGGCGCACGAACGGCTCGAGCAGGGCCTCGCGCTGATCCGGCGGAATGCCGGGCCCCTCATCCTCGACGCTCAAGATGAGCGCCGTGCGCTCGCTTTTCAAAACGACATGCGCGACATGCCCATAGTGCAGGGCATTGTCGAGGAGATTGCCGACGACACGGCGAAGCGCAAGCCGGTCGCCGAGAACGCTCGTCCCGCGCGCCCCGAAATCGATGTGAAGCGTGATGAAACTTCCGGCGTCCTGCCGGTCCTCGATCTCACGGCTGACGAGCTTGTCGAGTTCGATGAGTTCCTCGCTCAATTCCCCGGCGCCGGCCCGGCTCGCAAGGACGGCATCGTCCAAGAGACGGATCATGTCGGAAATGTCGCCAATCGCTTTGGCGCGCTCGGATTCGTCCGGAATTTGATCAACTCGCAGGCGCAGACGCGTGGCGAAGGTCCGCACGTCATGCGAGATCCCGCCGATCAGCGCCATCCGCGCGTTGAGCAGCGTTTTCAGCCGTTGCTGAAGCCGATTGAAAGCGAGGACGACGGCCTCGATCTCCGGCGCACGGGTTTTGAGCGGCGGCAAGGGCGCCGGCGTGCTTGTCGGGTCGATCCGATCGACGGCCGCGGCAAAGCGCGACAATGGTCGCATTTCCCGATTCAACAGAACGAGCGCGATCAGCGCGACAAGCGTGCCGAGCAGGCCGGCGCCAAACCCGACGGGCAATCCAAACCGCGTTGTCGGCAGCGTCTCGGCCGCATCGACGACCAGGAGATCGCCGGTCTTCAAGGCAATCCGAAATTCGAAGAGTTTTGCACCGAGGATTGCCGGCCAAAAGAAATGCCGCTGCCGCGCCACGGTCATGCTGAACGGACGCGGCGCCAAGGCCGCTGCATAACGCGCCCGCAGCGCCGCCCTGGCCGCAAGGGCGTTGGCATCGGCGATCTTGGCATCGGCTCCAAGATGCGCGGAAAGATTGCTTGTCTTGCCGATCGCATCGAGGATGAGCTGGCGCTGCCCGTTTGGCGTTTGCTCGATCAAGCTCGCGAGCGCGGCGAGTTGTGCGGGCGCCGGCCGGATGGTGCCCAAGTCCCATTCATGCGAGCGGTAATAAATGGCGAGCGCCAAGAGCCAGGCTATCAGCAGCGCCACGAGGACGATGAGAGTGAAGCGCGTCGCAAGGCTTAATCGGATCATCAGGCCACCAAGGCGACGGAGGCGGTGAACAAATAACCGCCGTTGCGGACGGTGTTGATCAGATTCGAGCCGGGGCTCGCCGTGTCGAGTTTCTTGCGAACCCGCGAAACGAGCATGTCGACCGTGCGATCGTAGGGATCGGCCGAGCGTCCGCGCATCCAGTCGAGGATTTGATCGCGCGTGAGAACGCGCCGCGGCCTCTGCACGAAGCAGGCGAGAAGATCGAATTCGGCAGTCGTCAACGTGACGGGCGCGCCGGCCTCGTCGGCAATCTGGCGCGCGTCCAAATCAATCACGAAACGATCGAAGGCAAAACGCCGCGCTGCCGGCGACCCGTGCGTTCTGTCGTTCACCCGGCGCAGGACGGCGCGGATGCGCGCCAACAATTCGCGCGGGCCAAAAGGCTTGACGAGATAGTCGTCGGCGCCCAATTCGAGACCGACGACGCGATCGATCTCATCGCTCTTTGCGGTCAGCATCAAAATCGGAATCGTGTCGCGCAAGCGAAGCCTGCGGCAGATCGAGAGCCCGTCTTCGCCCGGCAGCATGAGATCGAGAACGATCAAATCGGGCCGCACGCGGCTCAAAACGGCATCCATTGCCGCTGCGCCATCGGCTTCCTCGAAGCTAAATCCTTCGCCGCGCAGCAGGTCGCGGACGAGCCGGCGGATATCGGCGTCGTCTTCGACGATCAAGATCGTGGCGCCATGTCGATCCATGAAATCTGCCATGCACTGTGTCTGCGCGGCACGGCTGCCGAAAGCAAGGGCCCAAGAGCCAATTTTACAAGCTGTTACGCGCGG
The DNA here is from genome assembly GCF_947646745.1 of uncultured Methylovirgula sp. Lineage (NCBI taxonomy): Bacteria > Pseudomonadati > Pseudomonadota > Alphaproteobacteria > Hyphomicrobiales > Beijerinckiaceae > Methylovirgula > uncultured Methylovirgula sp. The sequence goes on from NZ_CANSHK010000010.1 coordinate 33,990, forward strand.
TTGACCAGATACAACAAATCGATGCTGCGAGGACATACGCCGCTGACCGACGGCGCGCATCGTCACGGGCGATCCTAATCGAGGAGGAAACACCGTGCAGGGTCTTCGCGGCCTCTATGGTCACCACACCGCGCAGTCGATCGTGATTTTCGCCGCTCTCGGCTTCATGGGGCTGGAATATTTTCTGAGCCGTCTCGCGCATCGCGCGGACACGCACGATCTTGCCGAAAGCGCGTCGTCGCTGTCGATCGCCATCGGTCGCCACTTTGTTCATGCGTTCGAGGCCGGCATCGTCGCATTGCCATACGCCTTCGCCTATGAGCATCGCCTCCTTCAATTTTCGTCAACCTCGGCGCCGGCGCTCGTTGCTTTGTTCTTCGCGACGGAATTCGCCTATTACTGGCAGCATCGGCTCGCGCATCGGATCCGTTGGATGTGGGCGAGCCATGCCGTTCACCATTCGCCGACGAAGATGAACCTGACCGCCGCCGTGCGACTCAGCTGGACGGCAAATATCTCGGGCAGTTTTCTGTTTTTTCTGCCGCTGGTTTTGATCGGGTTCCACCCGTTTGCCGTCATCGGCATGCTGGGCTTGAACCTGTTCTATCAATTTTTCATTCACACCGAACTCGTGCGCAGCCTCGGGCCGCTCGAATGGGTCCTGAATACGCCGGCGCATCACCGCGTTCATCACGCATCGAACGGGCCGTGCTTGAACAAAAATTTCGGCGGCATTCTCATCATATTCGATCGCCTGTTTGGTAGCTTCGCCGAAGCGCCGATGGACGAAGTGCTGCGCTATGGGCTCGCCGGCGGCGCCCGCGCGCGCAATCCTCTCGGCATCGTTTTTGGCGAGTGGGTGGCGATCGCACGCGATATCGCGGCGGCGCCCTCCCTCTCGGCCAAGCTGCACTGCTTGGTCGCGGCGCCGCAAGTTTCGAAAGCGCCAAGCGCAAAAGGCGCCGTGCGCGCCGTGATCGAAAATGCCGCAGTCACCCTCATCTACCCAGGAGAATGAACCCATGACTCTGATGAAAGCGAAAACCGTCGTTGTCGGCGCTGCGATCCTCGCCGCCGAGGCTCTTTTGACCGGTGCAAGTGCGCAGAGCATACGGCAAGCCTGTCGCGGCGATTACCAACAATTCTGTGCCGGCGTGCAGCCTGGCGGCGGGCGTATCAAGGCTTGTCTCAAGAGCCACGCGGATCAATTGTCAGCAGAGTGCCGGCAGGCTCTTGAACCGGGCGCGGGCGCTGCACCGAAGACTGGCGACGACGGGCAGGATAATCCCTACCCGCCTCGGTCGGATGATCAAACGACCGGCATTTAGCGCCTTGAGAAAGCGGCTGCAATTGCTGCGGATTGCGGCCGCCACGCGTCGCGTCGATCGGCCGAATCCGAGCCGACGGACGATCGACGCCTGACACGTCGTTACAAAGCTTTGACCAAAAGACACAAAACGTTGTGCCGGCGTCAAGCGCGGATGAAACCGCACCGGCAAGCTCGCGCCATAGCCATCGCGATGGCTATCGAGGTCTCTCGCTAAACGCCGAAGTCGCGCCGGCAAGAGCTATCGAACAACACACGGAGCACTGCAATGATACGCAAGCTGATCTTGGTTTCCACGCTGGCCGCCGGATTCGGCGCCGTCACGATGTCCTCGCCGGCCGAGGCGGGTGGCTGGGTCTATCACAGCGGATATTATCACGGCGGCTATCACGCTTGGGGCTACCATTATTATGGCGGCTACCACGGATGTTGCTACGGGGCCGGCGCCGCCGCCGGTGCGGTCGCAGGATTGGCGGTTGGGACAGCCGTCGGCGCCGCCGCGGTGCGCGCGCACCCGGTCTATGCCGCACCGCCGGTCGTCTATGCGCCGCGCGCCTATTATTACGTTCCCTGATCGCGTGGCGGTTCGGTTGGTCCGTGCGGCTCCGCTTTGATCGGAGCCGCCTCACTAAAACGATATTTATGGGCGCAATCGCCGGCGAACTTCGCTAAACTCCTCGGGTAAACGATGTTTTCGCGAGGATTTCGATGAAGTTTACCGTTGCGCTTGCGGTCCTGGCCTCGGTCGGCGCGGCCTCTGCCAGCCGCGCCGACAGTTTCGTTTTTCCGGGCGGAGTCATCATCGGTACGACTGCGGGCATCGCCGCCGCGACGCGGACGCAGGATGCCGGGCCGCCGGCGCCGCCCGCGCCTTACACATCGGGTTATTTCGGCTATGCGGGTCGTGGCCCCTATGGGACGCGCTGTTGGATCGAGCCGACGCAGGCATGGGACGGCTATGGCTTCGTCGAGGCGCGTGTTCGAACGTGCTATTGACGCGCATTTTGTATTTCAGAATCTTCACTTCATGAAGCTCTACATGTTCTATGTCGGCGGCAACTGCGGCACGTCGAACGTCGAATTGCACGATGTCCGCTTCTCGGTGGGAGAGGCGCCCGAAGATTGCTATGCGGACCTGCGCCGGCAATGGTGGGGGGATCCGGAAAGTCTGCACCTCGATGCCTGGGGCGCCGTCGAGCAGGCCGACGGATACGACATTGCGATCGTCGCGGGGATGCCGGGCACGACAACGGACGAAAAATTGTTCTTCGTGAATCTTGGCGGTTATGATCGCGCCGAATTCGGCGAGCTTCACAAGAACCTGCTGCTGGTCGCCGCCGATGCCAGTGCCGCGAAAGCCAAAGCGCTGGCGCAAATCGAGGGCTGGTTCCTGCCGCATAAGGACAAGATTTTCGAGGTCGAGAAAGCCATCGACGTCACGGCTTCCGTGGCGGCAACAGGCTATTCGCTCGAGCTCACAAAGGCGGCCGATGCGCGGGCGTTCCTGTTTACCTGCAATTACGTTCCGATCGGCTGAACAGACGGCACCGTTCACCCTTTCTGTGACGTCCTGTCGGCCATCGGGATGATCTCCGCGCTGTTGGCGGAGAGAGGGCGCGGCCAGACTTGGTTGCGGCCGTTGCGCTTGGCCGCATAGAGCGCCGCATCGGCGCTGGCGATGATTTCGGCGATATTGAGCACATGGCCGGGCTGCGAACACGCGGCGCCGAAGCTTGCCGTCACCACCGCGTCCGCGCCAAGCGCCGGATGGGGGATGGCGGCATGTTCGATCGCTTGGCGCATCCGCTCGGCGATCCGGACCGCCTTTGTCAGCGGTGTCTTCTGCAGCACGATGATGAATTCTTCGCCGCCGAAACGGAAGGCATGGTCGGCTTGGCCGCGCAACTCGGCTTGAAGGATGCCGGCGACGCGCTTGAGGCAGAGATCGCCTGCCTGATGCCCGGAATTGTCGTTGAACAGTTTGAAATGGTCGATGTCGAGCAGCACGATCGCGAGCTCGCCGGCGGCGGCGATCGCCTGCTCGCAGGCGGCAAGCGTCTCCTCGAGCGAGCGGCGGTTGCCAAGCCCGGTCAGCGCATCGCGGCGGCTCATCCTGTCGAGTTCGCGATTTTGCGCACGGCCGCGAAGCGAGAACAGATAGTGCAGCCGCAGATCGCGCTCCATCGTATAGGAGGCGACGAGCGCGAAGATCACCGTGGCGCCGAAGACCATATTGATCGCGACCTGTTGCCCCGGGGTGTAGTGGTAGAAATGCGCGACGGCCCAAATATGCGCCGCGAGGAAGCCGAGGCAGGTCGGTACGAGATAGAAGAACCGCGTCCGCTGCACCACGGTCATGAAGAGGACGAGGAGGGTCATCGATTCATGCAGCGTGCCTTGCAGGGCCGGCCCGCTGACGGCCATCAGATAGATGACCGTTCCGACGGCGACGGCGCCGCCGCCAAGGCAGATGATGCTTTCGCGGATGACGGCGCGCGGCGTCGTGTAAAGCACCGCGACCAGAGTGAGCGCAACGGGCGTGAAGAAAGCGACGCGCACCCAGAGCGCGGTCCAGAACAGGCTTGGCGTCGCCCACCAATCGGCGATTGCAAAAAGATCGTAGATGACGATCCCGATATAGGCGCGAACGATAAGCTCGCGGCACCTTTGGCGGCCCGTGTCGCGCTCGAACGTCGCCTCGAGTGCGTCGGGGAAGCGCAACAGCCAGCTTCTCGAACCGATGGCTTCGTCAATGGCGTCGAGGTCGATCTGCATTGACGGCGAAATATCTTCGGCGTTCCCCACCATGCCTGCGAAGCGCATCCTATAAGGCCAATCCGAGGACGAGGGCGAAGATTTCAGCGCGCGGTCTCCGCATCGACCGTCTCCGCATCGATCGCGTCTTTGCAACCGTCGCGCGCGACCCATAACTTTTCTGCCAAGGCGGGCCGTGCGCAACGGTAACAAAATCCGCGCAATCGGCGTAATAATGCCGGAAGCGTGAAGCCCGCAAGCCGCGCAAGGGAGTGAGAACCATGGATGCCAAGCAATTCCCCGTGACCCATACCGACGCCGAATGGCGCAAGCTGCTGACGCCCGAGCAATATCAGATCATGCGCGGGCATGGCACCGAGCGGCCGGGGTCCTGTGCGCTGAATTATGAGAAGCGCGCCGGCAGCTTTGCCTGCGCCGGCTGCGGCCAGACGCTGTTCGTCTCGAACACAAAATTCGAAAGCGGCACGGGCTGGCCGAGCTTCAACGATCCGGTACCCGGCGCGGTCGAGACCTCGGAAGACAATAGTTATGGCATGCGCCGGGTCGAGGTGCATTGCAGCCGCTGCGGCAGCCATCTGGGCCACGTCTTCCCCGACGGCCCGCCGCCGACGCATCAGCGCTATTGCATCAATGGCGTCGCGATGAATTTTAAGCCGGAATAAGGCCACGCGTCATGGCCGGGGCTCCCCCGGCCATGACGCCGGTCAGGGGATATAGACCGCCTCGATGACTTTCAGCTTCTCGCCCATCGGGTCGAGTTCGAGCCGGACGACCTCGGCCATCAGCTTGTCGCGGAATTTATAGGCCCGGCGCCAGCCGTCCTCGGTCGATGGCGGCCAGGGCGTAAAGCTTGCCTTATCGACCATCAGCGCCTCGCAGCGCAGATTGCGGCTCTTGGCGGGGCCTTTGATGTTGCGGGCGATGATATACATGGGCCTCGATCCGCAGCGCATCCGATAGGCTAGTTTAGCGCGCCCGAGGCGTTTGTCACGGCGCGATTTTGCCGTCTTGCGCTGGGCTGGCGGATGCTCGGCAGTCGATTAAAATCGGCTCGGATGTTTCTAGCGCGGACCCCCATGAGCAGAGAAAGCTTTCGCCGTCTGCAAGAGCGGCTTGGCGACCCGCTCCTGACCGCTTTGACGGTCATGATGATGTTGCTTCTGTTTGTCACCGGCCCCTTGGAAGCCAGCGGCGTCACTGCCGCGCATTTCTTCGGCATCCTCTTTGCCTGTGTGCTCGTTGCCGCCGTCTTCTTCGTGTCCGGCAGCCCGTTGGCCCTGGCAGGGACCGGGATCGCGCTCGTTCTTTCGATCGTCACGAGCTCGCTGCGGGCGCACCATCCGTCGATCGTCGATGTCTATCTCGAGGCGTCGGGCTGGCTGGTTGCCGGCATGACACTGTTCGTCGTCGTTGCCCGCGCGGTCTTTGCGCCGGGACGGATCACGTTTCACCGGATCGTCGGGTCGATCCTGCTTTATCTCGACGTCGGGCTGATCTTCGCGGCCCTCTACGGCTTGGTCGCGCTGACGGCCCATCACGGCGCATTTTCCGGCTTGCCGCCGCTGAACGATGATCCGTCCGTCGGCTCGAACGTCATTTATTTCAGCTTCGTCACGCTGACGTCGGTCGGCTATGGCGACATCGCGCCCGTGCATCCGATTGCCCGTGCGCTCGCCAATATCGAGGCGATCATCGGCCAACTCTATCCGGCGACCTTGCTTGCGCGCCTCGTGACGCTGGAACTCGCCCACCGCAACAACGGATGAGCCTCACGAATCCATTTTCAGCGCGGCGATGAACGCTTCCTGCGGGATTTCCACCTTGCCGAATTGGCGCATCTTCTTCTTGCCGGCCTTCTGCTTTTCGAGGAGCTTGCGCTTGCGCGTGGCGTCGCCGCCATAGCATTTGGCCGTCACGTCTTTGCGCAAGGCGCGCACCGTCTCGCGGGCGATGATCTTGCCGCCGATCGCCGCCTGAATCGGAATCTGGAACATATGCGGCGGGATCAGCTCCTTCAGCTTCTCGACCATGACGCGGCCGCGTAGTTCGGCGCGGTCGCGATGCACAAGCATGGAGAGCGCATCGACCGGCTCGGCATTGACCAGGATCGACATTTTGACGAGATCGCCTTCGCGATAATCGGTGATATTATAGTCGAAGCTGGCATAGCCTTTCGACAGCGATTTCAGCCGGTCGTAGAAATCGAAGACGACTTCGTTGAGCGGCAGGTCATAGACCGCCATGGCGCGCGCGCCGACATAATTCAGATCGACCTGCACGCCGCGCCGCTCCTGGCAGAGTTTCAGCACTGCGCCGAGGTAATCGTCCGGCGTCAGGATCGTCGCGCGAATCCACGGCTCCTCGATCCGCTCGATCCGCGTCGGGTCGGGCATGTCGGCGGGGTTGTGCAGCGAAATCGTCTCGCCGGAGCGCAGCACGATCTGATAGACGACGGAGGGCGCGGTCGCGATCAAATCGAGATTGAATTCGCGCTCCAGCCGCTCCTGGATGATTTCGAGATGCAGTAGGCCGAGGAAGCCGCAGCGGAAGCCGAAGCCGAGCGCCGCCGAGGTCTCCATCTCGTAGGAAAAGCTCGCATCGTTGAGGCGCAGCTTGCCCATCGCCGCGCGCAGATCGTCGAAATCGGCGGCGTCGACCGGGAAGAGGCCACAGAAAACCACCGGCTGCGCCGGCTTGAAGCCGGGCAGGGCCTCGGCCACCGGATGGCGCTCGTCGGTGATCGTGTCGCCGACGCGGGTATCGGCGACCTGTTTGATCTGCGCGGTGATGAAGCCAATTTCGCCGGGGCCGAGTTCCTCGACATCCTGCATCTTGGGCCGGAAGACGCCGATACGGTCGATCACATAATGCGCGTTGGTGCCCATCATGGTGATCTTCTGGTGCTTCTTCATCACCCCGTCGAAGATGCGCACCAGGACGACGACGCCAAGATAGGCGTCATACCAGGAATCGACGAGCAGCGCCTTCAAGGGCGCGCTTCGATCGCCCTTCGGGGCCGGCAGGCGATGGACGATGGCTTCCAGAACGTCTTCGATGCCAAGGCCGGTCTTGGCCGAGATGAGAACCGCATCGGAGGCATCAAGCCCGATCACATCCTCGATCTGCTGCTTGATGCGCTCGGGCTCGGCCGCCGGCAGATCGATCTTGTTGAGCACCGGCACGATCTCGTGGCCGGCGTCGAGCGCGTGATAGACATTGGCCAGCGTCTGGGCTTCGACGCCTTGGCTCGCATCGACGACGAGCAGCGAGCCTTCGCAGGCGGCCAGCGAACGCGAGACCTCATAGGCGAAGTCGACATGGCCGGGGGTGTCCATCAGGTTGAGGACATAGGTCTCGCCGTCCTTGGCTTTATATTCGAGCCGGACGGTCTGCGCTTTGATGGTGATCCCGCGCTCGCGCTCGATGTCCATCGAATCGAGCACTTGATCCACCATCTCGCGGGCCGAAAGCCCGCCCGTCGTCTGAATCAGGCGATCGGCAAGGGTGGATTTGCCATGGTCGATATGTGCGACGATCGAGAAATTGCGGATATTTTCAAGCTTGGTCATGCGCGGCGGGATAGCAGGCGCCCCTTATGAAAGAAAGATGTGCGTCGCACTATGCACCGCCGTTATTGATCCGAGAGCCGGAGCCATCTCTTTGGCTGGTTTGGGTTTTCGCCGCCGCGGGCGGCGGCCGGGCAGGCCCCGCCGGAGAAAAATCAACAGCCCAGCTTGACAGGCTGGTAAGTGAGTGGTCACTTACGCACCATGCAACCCCTCCGGCAACCCATCCGACTTTCGCGCGACCATCGTCGCCAGCAGATTCTCGAATGCGCGCTGCCGCTCTTCGCCCGGCATGGCTTTGCCGGCACGACGACCCGCCGGATTGCCGACGCGGCGGGCATTTCCGAAGCGCTGCTGTTTAAGCATTTTCCGAACAAGTCCGCCATTTACGCGGCGATCCTCGCCGACATCTGCTCCGCCGATCCGGGCCTCGAGCGGCTGCGGGCCGAGCCGCCATCGACGCGGACGCTGGCGCTGATCGTCCGCGGCATGACGCATTATTTCATGACCGCCGCGGACGGGTCCGTGGCCGAAGGCAATCAGAAGCTGCGGCTGACGCTCGGAAGCTTCATTGAGGACGGTGAATTCGCCAAAGTGCTGTTCGATAAAGTCGAGCAGGTCATCGCGCCGATCTTCATCGATTCCTTGAAGCACGCGATCGAGGTCGGCGATGCGCGGCCCGGGCTCGCGAGCCCGCGCGATCTCTTCTGGTTTGCCCATCACACGGTTTGCACCTTGGCGGCGACACAACTGCCGTCGTTGCCGTCGCTCGATTACCCGCCATCGGTGCGTCTCGAGCGCGAGGTCTGCAGCTACATCCTGCGCGGTGTCGGCCTCACCGATGCCGCGATTGCGGCGCATGCCGCGCTCGACATCCCCTTTGAAAGTTTCGAATCCTCTGTTTTGGAATTTGCCAGATGACGCTCTCAGCCGAAACCGAAGTCGCAACCAGGACGGCCTATCGTAAGCCCAAGACCGATCGGCCGGTGCGCACCAAGCTTTGGTTCTCGATCGTGGCGCTGCTGCTGGCGCTGCTCGTCGGTGCGTTCTGGGGCTTCAACGAGTTCCGCAACCATATGATCGCGCAATTCTTCGCGCATATGAAAATGCCGCCCGCGGTGGTCAGCGTCGCGCCGGTCAAAACCGAGGTTCTGCCCAATCTCTTGACCGGGATCGGCGATGTCGTCGCAGTCCATCAGGTGAATGTCACGACCGATGTCTCCGGCCGCGTGGTGAAGATCATGTTCGAGCCGGGTGCGCATGTCGTCAAGGGCCAGCCGCTGGTGCAATTGTTCGACGCCCCCGAGCAGGGCGACCTCGCGAGCTTCGAGGCGCAGGCGCGCGGCGCGAAACTGTCGCTCGATCGCGCCAAGGCGCTGGCACTGCGCCAGTTCGGCCCGCAGGCGACGGTCGACGATACGCAGGCAACCTATGACCAGGCGATGGCCAATATCGCCAAGACCCAAGCGATCATCTCGCAAAAGCTGATCCGCGCGCCTTTCGACGGCGAGCTTGGCTTGCGCCACATCGAGGTCGGCCAGTTTCTCAACGCCGGCAATCAGATCGTCACGCTCACCGATCTCTCGGTCGTCTGGGTGAATTTCACCTTGACGGAGAAGGACAGTTCGCAAGTCAAGCTCGGCGAAACCGTCAACATCAGCGTCGATCCCTATCCGGGCCGCGTCTTCACCGGCAAGATCACCACGATCGAGCCGCAGATCGCCACCGACACCCGCAACGTCTCGGTGCAGGCGACCTTCGACAATGCCGATCATGCTTTGAAGCCGGGCATGTTCGCGACCGCGACCGTCCTGCTGCCGCCGAAACCGCCGGTCATGACCGTGCCGGAGACGGCCGCGGATTATTCGCTCTACGGCGATTCAGTCTTCCTCATCAAGAAAACGACGGGCAGCGACGGCAAGGAGACGACGACGGCGGTGCGCACCTTCGTGCGGACGGGTCAGCGCATCGACGGCCGCGTCGTCATCGAAGGCAAAGACATCAAGCCGGGCGACCAGGTCGTCGCCGTCGGCCAAATCAAGTTGCAATCGGGCATGGAGGTCGCGGTTTCGCACGATCCGCCGCCGGCCATTCCGGCCGCAACCAGCCCCTATTGAGCGGCGGATTCTGCGATGGCCTTCACCGACATTTTCATCAAGCGGCCGATCCTGTCGCTCGTCGTCAGTCTGCTCATCCTGCTGATCGGCCTCAATGCCGCGCTGCACCTTCCGGTGCGCCAATATCCGAAATTGTCGAACACGGTGATCACCGTGACGACGACCTATCCGGGCGCCTCGCCCGAATTGATGCAGGGCTTCATCACGACGCCGATCGAGCAGGCGGTCGCCTCGGCCGAGGGCATCGATTACATGACCTCGCAATCGGTGCAGGGGACGAGCACGATCTCCGTCTATATGAAGCTCAACGCCGATCCGAACCAGGCGTTGACCGACGTCATGGCCAAGGTCAATCAGGTCAAGTACGAAATTCCGAAGGCCGCCAACGATCCGATCATCGTCAAATCGACCGGCCAGACGACCGCGGTCATGTACATCGGCTTTTCGAGCAACGAGCTTTCGGGCTCGGCGATCTCGGATTATCTCACCCGCGTCGTCCAGCCGCTGATGTCGACCGTCGACGGCGTCGCCTCCGCCGATATTCTCGGCGGCCAGACCTTTGCGATGCGGCTCTGGCTCGATCCCGTCCGCATGGCCGGGCGCGGCGTCTCCGCCGCCGACGTCATCGCCGCGATCCAGGCGAATAATTTTCAGGCCGCGGCCGGCCAGGCCAAGGGCTATTACACCGTCTCGAACGTCACGACGAATGCCGATCTGACCGACATCGATCAGTTCAAGCGGATGATCGTCAAGGCGAAGGACGGCGGCCTCGTCCGCATCGAGGACATCGCCAAGGTCGATCTCGGCGCGCAAAGCCAGGATTCGAGCGTCGCCTTCAACGGCGAACATGCGATCTTCATCGGCGTGCAGGCGACGCCGGAAGGCAATCCGCTGTCGATCGTCAAGGGCGTGCGAGCGCTGTTCCCGGCCATCGAACGCAATCTGCCGCCATCGCTGCAGATGAAGGTCGCCTACGATTCGACGAAATTCATTCAGTCGTCGATCGACGAGGTCGAACATACGCTGATCGAGGCGGTGCTGATCGTCGTCGTCGTCATCTTCCTGTTCCTCGGCTCGTTCCGCTCGGTGCTGATCCCGGTCGTGACCATCCCGCTGTCGCTCGTCGGCGCTTGCGCGATGATGCTGATCATGGGCTTCAGCCTCAATCTTTTGACGCTGCTCGCCATGGTGCTCGCGATCGGCCTCGTCGTCGACGACGCGATCGTTGTGGTGGAAAACATCTACCGTCACGTCGAAGAGGGCAAGACGCCGGTGCAGGCGGCGCTGATCGGCGCCCGCGAAATCGTCGGGCCGGTCATCGCCATGACGATCACGCTCGCCGCCGTCTATGCGCCGATCGGCTTTCTCGGCGGCCTGACCGGTATTCTATTCCGCGAATTCGCCTTCACGCTCGCCGGCTCTGTCGTCGTCTCGGGCCTCATCGCACTGACGCTGTCGCCGATGATGTGCTCGGTGCTGCTCAAGAGAGGCGGCCAGCCGGGCCGCTTCGCGCAGATCGTCGACAAGACGTTCAGCGCAGTGACGGGCTGGTATGGGCGCCGCCTCGACCGCTCGCTCCATTATCGCGCCGCGACCGGGCTCTTCGCCATAACGATCCTCGGCCTCGTCGGCTTCCTCTATATGCACTCGAATTCGGAGCTGGCGCCGGAGGAAGATCAAGGCATCGTCTTCGCGCTGACCAAGACGCCGCAATATGGCAATATCGATTACGCCGATTATTACGGCGCGCAACTCGACAAGGCCTTTGCCTCGTTTCCCGAGACGGATCTGCGCTTCGTTCTGAACGGCACGCCATCGCCGAACCAGGGCATTTCCGGCATGTTGCTGAAGCCTTGGAACGAGCGCAAGCGCACGGCGATGGATCTCAAGCCCCTGGTCCAGGCGAAAATCTCGCAGATCCCGGGCGTCAACGCCTTTGCCTTCAATCTGCCGGCGCTGCCGGGCGGGCCCGGCGGCCTGCCGATTCAGATGGTCATCAATTCGACCAGCAGTTTCGCCAACATCTATACCGAGATGGAGAAGATCAAGGCGGCGGCGCGCAAGAGCGGCCTCTTCATCGTCTCCGACAGCGATTTGCAATTCAATCAGCCGGTGGTGCGCATCAAGATCGACCGCAGCAAAGCGAGCGATCTCGGCCTCACCATGGAACAGATCGGCAATACGCTGGCTTTGATGCTGGGTGGCAATTACGTCAACTGGTTCAATCTCCAGGGGCGGTCCTACGAAGTGATCCCGGAGGTACCGCGCACGTTCCGGCTGACGCCGAAGCTGTTATCGACCTATTATGTGCCGTCGCTGACCGGCCAGCAGATTCCGCTCTCGACGGTCGTCTCGATCACGACCGATACGGACCCGAATGCGCTGACCCATTACAACCAGCTGAATTCAGCGACCTTCCAGGCCGTCGCAATGCCCGGCGTGACCATGGGTACGGCGGTCGGTTTCCTCGAAAAGCAGGCGCAGAATCTACCGACCGGATTCAGCCATGATTATCTCGCCGATTCGCGGCAATTCGTGCAGGAAGGCAACCAACTCGCCGTCACCTTCTTCTTCGCGCTGATCATCATCTTCCTGGTGCTTGCGGCGCAGTTCGAGAGCCTGCGCGATCCGCTCGTCATCATGGTCAGCGTGCCAATGGCGATCAGCGGTGCGCTCGTGCCGCTCTTCTTCGGCGTCGCGACGATCAACATTTACACGCAGGTCGGGCTTGTCACGCTCATCGGCCTCATCAGCAAGCACGGCATTCTGATGGTGGAATTTGCCCGCGAGTTGCAGGTCCATGAGAATCTCGATCGCATGGAGGCGATCAAGAAAGCCGCGCGCGTCCGCCTGCGGCCGATCCTCATGACGACGGCAGCGATGGTAACCGGCCTCATCCCGCTCGTAACCGCGACGGGGGCCGGCGCGGCGAGCCGTTTCTCGATCGGTCTCGTCGTCGTTTCCGGCATGTCGATCGGCACGCTGTTCACGCTCTTCGTTCTGCCGGCCGTCTATACGGTGCTGGCGAAGGATCATCGCGCAGAAGCCAATTCGACCCGCCGCAAGGAGATCGCGGCGCTCGATCTCGGCCACAGCGCCGCGCCAGCGGAGTGATGGCGTCACTCAGCACCGAGGCCGCCGAGCAGGGCGGCGACCTCGGCCTGCATGTGCTCCGGCACCGGCGCTTCGGCTTCGACTGGCGGTTTGTTTTTATAGAGCGGAATTTCGATCCGCCGCGCGAGCAGATGCAGGCGCGCGTCGCGATCGCCCGTACCGTAGATCGGATCGCCGAGAATGGGAAAGCCGCTCGCCGCGCAATGGACGCGCAATTGGTGCGTGCGGCCGGTGCGCGGTGTCAGTGCTAGCAGCGACCGCCCGTCGCCGCGCACGAGGACCCGCCAATGCGTCTCGGCAGGCAGGCCTTGCGGATCGACCTTCATCCACCATCCGCGTGTCGCATCGAGCCGTCCGAGCGGCAGATCGACGATGCCTTCATCGGCCTGCGGAGCACCTTCGACCACCGCCCAATAGGTCTTGCCGATTTTGCCCTGTTTGAAGAGAAGCCCAAGCTTTTCCAGCGCCTTGTGATGGCGCCCAAGCACCAGGCAACCGGCCGTGTCGCGATCGAGCCGGTGGGCCAGCGCCGGGTCGCGCGGCAGGCCGAAACGCAATGCCGAAAAGCCCGCTTCGAGCGACGCACCGCCTTTCGGCCCGCGATGCACGGCAATGCCTGCCGGCTTGTCGAGCACAAGTATAAGGCCGTCGCGATAAAGGATCCGCGCCTGCAAATCGTCGGGTGTCGTTGCGTTCATGCCGGTTCTCGGGGCGGAACATATAGCAAGTTTTGGCGTTATCGAGCGCGCGCAAATGTTGTGCGCTGGATTTTCATGTCAGTGAGGTTGCTTATGCCGCGTGAGCTACGTTCACAGGCCGAGCTGCGAGAAATTTGCCTGCGCGCTTTGCGCCGGAAAGCCGGCTTCGAGAAGATCGACGACATCCTTATTCAGCCGCGCGACGCGTCCTGCGGCGGCACGAATTGGATGCTGGCAGGTTTCCGCCCGCGTGTCGACAATACGGCGCTCCGCGGCGCGCGGGATGTTATCGATCATCTGCGTCGATCCTATCAATTGCGCGATTCCGGAGCGGGGGACGCACAAACCAAGCAAAATTAGTCGCGATTTGCGATCCTTCCCTTTTCGGCCTATGCGTTGCTGAGAGCCGCCTTGGCGGCGTTGAAGGGTCAGCACAGTGACGCATTCCCATATATTGGGGACGGGGTCTTATGCGCCGTCGCGCATCCTCACCAATCACGATCTTGAAAGAATCGTTCATACATCCGATGCCTGGATCACCGAGCGGACCGGCATCAAGGAGCGCCGCATCGCCGCCGACGGCGAAGTGACGTCCGATATGGCGGTTGCTGCCGCGCGCAAGGCGCTGGAAATGGCCGGGACCGATCCGATCGATCTCGATATGATCATCGTCGGCACGATTTCGCCCGATATGCCGATGCCCTCCTGCGCCGTCTTCGTACAGGCCAAGCTGGGCGCCTCGCGCGCCTTCGCCTTCGATCTGTCGGCCGCCTGTGCCGGCTCGCTTTATGGCATGGCGATCGCGGATCAGTTCATTCGCAGCGGCCGGGCGCGACGCGTGCTTGTCATCGGCGCGGAGCTTCTGAGCCGCCTGCTCGATTGGCAGGACCGGAGCAGTTGCGTGCTGTTCGGCGACGCGGCGGGCGCGGTCGTCATGGGGCCGACGCCCGATCCGGCGCGCGGCCTGATCTCGACGCATCTTCATTCCGATGGCGCGGCCGCAGGCATTCTCGCCATCCCCGGCGGCGGCAGCAAATATCCGCAATCCGAGGAAGTTTTGGCCAAGCGGTTGAACAAGATTTCGATGAACGGCCGCGAAGTCTATAAATATGCCATCCGCGTCCTGCCCGAGGCGATCCTCGAAGCTCTGGCCGCGAACGGGCTTAAGCCCGGCGCGATCGATCATGTCGTTTCGCACCAGGCCAATGTGCGGATCGTCGAATCGGTCGTCGATCGGCTCGGCATTCCGCGCGAAAAATGCTGGCTGAATATCGATCGATACGGCAACACATCGAGCGCCTCGCTGCCGATTTCTCTCGATGAAGCGAATCGCGCCGGGCGTTTGCGGCCCGGCGATCTCATCGCCATGATGGCGATCGGCGCCGGGATGGCCTGGGGCAGCGCGCTGGTCCGCTGGTAAGACCGGCAAATATTTGAAAAATCAGGCTGTTTTCCCTTGTCGGGGAAGCGGCTGCAAGATGGGTTCCTTCTCCCGGGCGGGGCTGTTAACCTGAACTGCCGATTGCGCCTGTGCGCCTCGCCGAATCCGGCTCAGGACAACCGCAAAACGGGAAAAGCCTTTGCCTTCTGGTCGCCCGCGTCAGGATGGCTCGCGCCGTCCGCTGCTCCAGCCAAAACCAATGATCGTCGGGTTTGGCCTATTGCTCGTCGCGTTGGCGACGCTGAGTGCGGCTTTGTCGGTGCGCGAATTTCGCCTGCGCGACGTCTCCGATGCCCGTCGCGAACTCATGGCGCTCGATCTCCTGCTGTCGCAGGAAACGCAGCGCACGATGCAGAGCGTCGATCTCGTCCTGTCGAGCCTGCAAGACGATCTGACGCTGGGCGGCATCACGAAACCGCAGGACATCGTCCGCAAACGCGCCAGCGTCGAAATGTATCTGCTGCTGAAATCGCGCGTCGTCGGCATCCCGCAAATTCACGAGGTGAGTCTGATCGGCCAGGACGGAAAGCTTATTTGCACGACGCGGACCTATCCCGCGCCGAACCAGGATTTTTCCGATCGCGATTATTTCGTCATCTTGCGTGACACGCCGATCAGCGGCTCCTATCTCAGCCAGCCGCTCTACAATGCCGACACGAAAAGCTGGTCGATCTATCTCGCCCGCCGGGTCGATGACGCCTCGGGCCATTTCATCGGCGTCGTCGCGGCGGCCATCGATCTCGCCTATTTCGAGAAGCTCTACAAGACTTTGCAAATCGGCGACTATGGCGCTGTCAGCCTGTGGCGCAGCGACGGCACCTTGCTTGCGCGTTATCCGGGTCCCGGCAATGTCGGACAGATTTACCGGATCAAGTCGTTTGACGGCATTCTACAGCCCGGCACGCCGGTGACTTACGATGCCCAAAAGGCGATCGACGGACCGGAGCGGATCGTCGCGACGATGGCCGTCGACGAATTCCCGCTCGTCGTCAATATTTCGCGGTTGAAGGATCACGTCCTCGCGGAATGGCGGCAGGCCCGGTTTCTCATCACGCTCGGCACCATACTGTTTGCCGTTTCCTTGGCCTGCGTGCTCTGGCTGCTCATCCGGCATTTCAATACCTACGATGCACTGATGGCCGCCGACCGGGAGCGCAGCAAGGCGATCGCCGAGCGTGAGCGGGCCGAGGCGCAATTGCGTCAAGCCCAGAAGCTCGAATCGATCGGCCAACTGACCGGCGGCATCGCGCATGACTTCAACAATCTGCTGACGGCCGTGCTCGGCAATCTGGAGATGCTGAAGCGCCACACCGAGAAAGGCGAGGCGCGTCTGCATCGCTGGGCAACGAATGCCTTCGACGCGGCGCGGCGCGGCGCAGTGCTGACGCAAAGGCTGCTTGTCTTCTCGCGCCGCCAACCGCTCGAGCCGCGCGGTGCGAAAATCGAGACTGTCCTTGGCTCGATGTCCGATCTGCTGCGCCGCACGCTCGGCGAGAACATCGAGATTATCACGTCGATCGCGCCGGGGCTTTGGCCCGCATTCGCCGATCTCAACCAGCTCGACAACGCGATCCTCAACATCGCGATCAATGCCCGCGATGCGATGGAAGGGCGGGGCCGGTTGACGATTGCCGCCAGCAATTGTCAGTTCGTCGAAGCGCAGGTGGAAGATCCGGAGATTGCGCCCGGCGATTATGTGCTGCTGTCGATTGCCGACACCGGCAAGGGGATCGAAAAGGACGTCCTCGATCGCGTTTTCGAGCCTTTCTTTTCGACCAAGCCGGTGGGCCAGGGCACCGGCCTTGGGCTGAGCCAGGTCTATGGGTTCGTCAAACAGATCGGCGGCCATGTCCGTATCGAAAGCACACCGGCGCAAGGCACGACGGTGAAGCTTTATCTGCCGCGCGCGCAAAGCGAAGAGCAAGCGATCGATGTTGCGCCCGTGAGCGAGGCCGCGCTGCAGGGGCCGGCCGGGACTGTGCTCGTGGTCGAGGACGATGCCGAGGTCCGCGTTTATTCGGCGGAGATTTTGCGCGACCTCGGTTTCGACGTGCGCGAGGCCAAAAACGCCAGCGAAGCGCTGGCGATTTTGCATAGCGGCGTCGATCTTGTCCTGCTTTTCAGCGATGTCGGCCTGCCGGGCGTCACCGGCGCCGAACTTGCCGAGGAGGCACTCAAGTTGCGGCCGAAGCTGAAAGTCCTGCTGACGACCGGCTATGCCCAGGACTCGATGATCGAGCGCTGTCGTTTCGTTTACGGCATCCAGGTCCTGCCGAAGCCGTTTACCCGCGCCGAACTTGCAGAGAAGATCAGCATCGTGCTCTCGCCGACGCGGCGCTACGCGTTCTCTTAAAAATCAGGCCGCAGAGGCCGGCAGGGCTCGAACGGCCTCTGCGATCGCAGCGAAGACCGGCGTCCAATCGCCGCGCCGCTCCTGACGAAACAGCCGCATCGTCGGATACCAGGGTGATTGCGTCCCGGCGGCAAGCCAGCGCCAATCCGGCGCATGGCGAAGCGCAAGAAAGACCGGTCGACCAAGCGCGCCGGCAAGATGCGCGATCGACGTGTCCGAGGTGACGATCAGATTGCAATTTGCCATCACCGCCGCAGTATCCAGAAAGGCATCGGCCCCCGCATCGAAATCGGTGCCGAACGATTCGACGGCGAAGCCGAGGGCAGAATCCGGTATGGCGTCCTTCATCAGACTGATGAGCCGGACGCCCGGTATAGCCGCCACCACCGCAAAACAAGCCAGCGGCATGTTGCGCTTCAAATTGATCTTGAGATTGCCATGCCAGCAAATGCCGATGCGAAGCCCGTCACGTCCGAGACGCTGCGACCAGGCGGCGACGCGCGCCGGCTCGGCATGGAGATAGGGCACATGCGCCGGAACCGTCGCGAGCGACGTGCCACAGGCGAAGGGCAGGCTCATCAAGGCGCTTTGATAATCGAAACTCTCTTGCGGCGGCGTGGCCTCGACGAAATGCGGCGGCTTCGACAAAGTCGAGAGCAGGCGGAACATCGACCTGCGGCCGAGCAAAGTGACGTCGGCGCCGAGATCTTTAAGCAAAGGCAGATAGCGGCAAAATTGGATGAGGTCGCCGAGGCCTTGTTCGTCCCAGACGAGAATGCGCCGCCCTGCAAGCGGCTCGCCGCGCCAATGCGGCAGCGGCGAGATCAGCGTCTTCGCCGGCGCATTGCTCCGCTCCCAGCGGCTTTCGAAGGCGGCAAATCCTTCAGTCAAATCGCCCTTCAATAGCAAGGCGCCGGCGCGGTTGTTGCGCGCATCGGCATAACTCGGCTTGAGCCGCAGGGCGGCATCGAAAGCGTCCAGGGCTTCATCAAGCTGGCCGAGTTCCTTGAGCGCGACGCCGCGACTGGACAGGACTTCGGGATAGGCCGGGCGCAACGCGAGCGCCCGATCGTAGCTCGCCAGCGCCTCATCAAGGCGGTCTTGTTCTTGCAACACATTGCCGCGATTGAGCCAGGCTTCGGCATAATCCGGCCGCGCCGCGACCGCACGGTCGAGAAAGGCCAAAGCTGCCTCGAGTTCGCCGAGCCGATGGTTTGCCGCGCCGGCAATGCAGAGCGCCTGCGCGTGGTTCGGTTCTTGCGCCAGAACCTCGGCGGCGGCGGCGCCGGCAAATTCCGGCCGCCCCAGAGCGAACAGAACATTGGCGCGATTGATTTGCGCCTGGCGGAAATCTGGCCGCAGCGCCAGCGCGCGGTCATAAGAGGTCAGCGCTTCGTTCAAACGCCCGAGTTCGCTCAGCACATTGCCGCGATTGCACAGGGCTTCGGGATAATTCGGCTTTTGCGCCAGCGCCGCGTCGAAATCGGCCAGCGCCTCCGCGAAATGGCCGAGCCGTTGCCGGGCAATGCCGCGGTTGTAATAAGCTTGTGGATAATGCGGGCGCAGCCGGATCGCACTGTCGTAGCAGGCCAGGGCGTCGGCGCGTCGGCCGAGTTTTTGCAGAACGTTGCCGCGATTGACCTCGTTCTCGGGATGCGCGGCGTCATAGCGCGCCGCCGCCTCGTGATCGGCGAGCGCCGCCTCGAAGCGGTTCAATTTCTGCAGCACGCAGCCGCGGTTGAAGAGATTGACGGCATCTTCGGGCCGTAGTGCGATCAAGGCGTCGAAGCATTGCAGCGCCTCTTCGAGGCGTCCCGCTTTTTCGAGCAGGGCGCCGCGGTTGCACAGCGCCTCGCAATAATCCGGCCTGATACGCAAAGCCCGATCGTAAGCGGCAAGCGCGGCTTCCGTCTTGCCGAGATCCTGAAGAACGACGCCGCTCATATGCGCGGCTTCGGCGTCGGCGGGATTGTCGCGTGCGACCGTCTCGAAGATCGCCAGTGCTTCGTTTGCGCGCCCGAGCCTTTGCAACGCGACCGCGCGGCCTTTGCGGGCATCGAGATGATCCGGGTTGAGCCGCAGCGACCGATCGAACCATTCGAGCGCCGCCGTCGGGTCGCCCGTGTTGAAATAGAACAGGCCGAAAACGTAGCTTGCGGCATCGCGGGTTGCCGCCAGATGCTGGACTTCGTCGAGATGGGCGCAGGCTTTGGCGGTCGCGCCGGCGGCAAAGCAGGCAAGGGCTTCGGTCACCGCCGCCTGTAACGACGCCATGGCATGGCGGTCGTCGCCCGCACGCGTCTCGGTGTCCGCTTCGGCCCATGCCTCCACGATGAGATACCTTCCCTGGTGAAGCGGGTGCAGTGAATCTTAACAATCTTTCCTGGGGCTGACGCGGCCTCGGTGCGGCTTGCATCGGCGCCGCCGTGCGGCCATTTTAGGGGGATGGCGACTTCGAGGACCGGCGCGGGCGCACGAGAGGCACGATGACCGAACGGTTTGATCCTTCGCGCAACAGCCTTGCCGCCGACGGCGGCGGGTTTGGCCAGCTCAACGAGCGCTCGCGCGAGATTTTTCGCCATATTGTCGAATCCTATCTGACCTTCGGAGACCCGGTCGGCTCGCGCCAGCTCTCGAGGCTTCTGCCGATGTCGCTGTCGCCGGCCTCGGTCCGCAATGTCATGCAGGATCTTGAGGAGCTCGGCCTCATCTATGCCCCGCACATCAGCGCCGGCCGGCTGCCGACCGAGCGGGGCTTACGCTTTTTCGTCGATGCGATGCTCGAGATCGGCGACCTCGGCCGCGAGGAGCGGGCGCAGATCGAAGCGCAAGTGCGCGCCTCGTCCAAGGAGCATGCGCTCGAAGCGGTGCTCAGCGACGCGATGAGCATGCTGTCGGGCCTGACGCGCAGCGCCGGCGTGGTCGCCACGACCAAGGAGAATGCGCGGCTCAAACATATCGAATTCGTCCGCCTCGATCCGGATCGGGCGCTCGCCGTGCTCGTCGCCGCCGATGGTTCGATCGAAAACCGTGTCGTGCAGACACCGCGCGATCTGCCGGCCTCGGCGCTGGTCGAGGCCAGCAATTATCTCAACGTCCGGATTGCCGGACGCACGTTGGCGGAGGCGAAGGCCGAGATCGAGGCGGCCCTTGTGGCGGCGGAGGCCGAACTCGGCGAATTGACGGCCCGCCTCATTGCCGCGGGCTATGCGAGCTGGGTCGAGACCAGCACGCAGGGACAACAGCTCATTGTCCGCGGCCAGGCCAATCTGCTCGAAAATCTCACCGCGCTCGAAGACCTCGAGCGAATTCGCCTGCTCTTTGCCGATCTTGAAACCCAGAAGGATGTGATCGATCTTTTGAATCGCGCCGAAGGCGGCGAAGGCGTGCGCATTTTCATCGGCTCGGAGAACAAACTGTTTTCGCTGTCCGGCTCGTCGATGATCGCGGCGCCGTTCCGCGACGATCAGCAACGCGTCGTCGGCGTGCTCGGCGTCATCGGGCCGACGCGGCTCAATTATGCGCGCATCGTGCCGATGGTCGATTATACATCGAAGATCATCGGCCGCCTGATGCGCGGGCCTTGATGGATCAATCCTTCTTCAGCAACGCCTTCAACTGATAGAGCACGGTGTGCGCCTCGCGTGGTGAAAGGCCGTCTATATCGACAGCATCGAGCGCCGCTTCGACTTCGCTGGGTTCCGGTGACGGGGACGCCGGCGGCGCAGCGGCAAAGAGCGGCAGATCGGCGATCTGCTTCACCGGTTTGCGGCGGTCGCCGGCTTCGAATTCGGCAAGCAGCGCCCGGGCGCGCTTGACGACAGCCGGCGGCAGGCCGGCGAGCTTTGCCACTTGGATGCCGTAGGAGCGATCCGCCGCACCGGGAATGATCTCGTGCAGGAACACGACATCGCCTTTCCAATCGGCGACGCGCATCGTCAGATTGACGATCCGCGAAAGATGTTTGGCGAGTTGCGTCAGCTCGTGGAAATGCGTCGCGAACAGGGCGCGCGACCGGTTCTTGGCGTGCAATTGCTCGACCACCGCCCAGGCAATGGCGAGACCGTCGAACGTCGCCGTGCCGCGGCCGATCTCATCGAGGATGACAAGCGAACGCTCCGTCGCCTGGTTGAGGATCGCCGCGGTCTCGACCATTTCGACCATGAAGGTCGAGCGGCCGCGGGCGAGATCGTCGGCCGCCCCGACGCGCGAAAACAGCCGGTCCACAATGCCGATCTTGCAATGCGCGGCCGGGACGAACGAGCCCATCTGCGCCAGCACCGCGATCAGGGCGTTCTGCCGGAGATAGGTCGATTTGCCGGCCATGTTCGGACCCGTGACGACGGCGATGAGGCCCGCCCCGCTGTCCTTGCCGGAGAGATTGCAGTCGTTGGCGACGAAGGGCTTGCCGTCGCGCGCGAGCGCGGCTTCGACCACCGGATGGCGGCCTGCCGTGATGACGAAATTCAGCGAGTTGTCGATCTCGGGCCGCGTCCAGCCGCGCGCCTCGGCGAGGTCAGCCAGTGCGGCGGCGACATCGAGCGCCGCGAGCGCCTCGGCGACGGCTTTGATCTGCGCCTCGGCGGCGAGAATCCGGGCGATGAGCGTGTCCAGAATGCCAAGTTCGCGCGCTAAGGCCTGATCGGCGGCCGACGACATTTTGGCTTCGAGTTCGGCGAGTTCGGCGGTCGAAAAGCGCATCGCGTCGGTCATCGTCTGGCGATGCACGAAGGTCGCGTTGAACGGCGGCTTCAGCAGCCTTTCGCCGTGCGCCTGCGGCACTTCGATGAAAAAGCCGAGAAAATTATTGTGTTTGAGCCTGAGTTGCTTGGTCTCGGCCAAATTCGCGTAGCGCGCCTGCAAAGCGGCGATGACCTGCCGGCTCTCGTCGCGCAATGTGCGCAACTCATCGAGCTCCGCGTCATAGGTCCGGCGAATAAAATTGCCGTCGCGCGCCTTGAGCGGAAGGTCGTCGCCGAGCGCATCGGCAAGCCGCGCGGCGATGGCCGGATCGGCTCGCGCGGCGCCTTCGGCCGCCCCTCTGAGATCGTCGGGCAAAGCTGGCTCTGCGGCGAGCCGTGCGGCTATGGCTTCGGCGGCGCGTAAAGCGTCACGGATCGCCGCCACATCGCGCGGGCCGCCTCTTTGCAGCGCAAGCCGCGATAACGGCCGGGCGAGATCGGGCGCTGCCTTCAGGCAGAGGCGCAAATCCTCGCGCAAAGCGCGGCCGTCGCGAAGGAAGGCGACGCCATCGAGCCGGCGCTCGATGGCCGCTTCTTCGGTCAGCGGCCCGGCCAGGCGCTCGGCGAGGAGCCGGCCGCCGCCTGGTGTGACGGTGCGGTCAATGCTGGCAAGCAGGGCGCCGTCGCGATGTCCCGAGAGCGTGCGCGTCAGTTCGAGATTGGCGCGCGTCGCGGCATCGATCTCCATATGTGCGTCAAAGCGCATCCGCATCGGCGGGCTGAGCGCCGGCCGGGCGCTGCGCTGGGTGCGTTCGATGTAGAAGATCGCGAGCGCCGCCGCGGCGATTTCGGCGTCGGAAAAATCGCCGAGGCCGTCGAGAGTCGCCAAGCCGAAATAATCCTGCAGGCGCCGCGCCGCGGCGGCGGGATCGCCGTGGGCGCCGCCGACAGGGGAGAGCGGAATGCGCATCTCGGCCGTAAGCCGGGCAAGATCGGCATCGCCGCAAAGCGCGTCCGGCGCGACGAGTTCCGCCGCATCGAGCCGGGCGATCTCGGCGCCGAGCGCTGCGGCGGCAACTTCCATCACCGTGAAAGCGCCGGTCGAAATATCGACGCACGCCAAGCCGAACAGGGCGATTTCGCCGCGCATGGATTTGGCGATTGCGAGCAAGGCATTGGCCCGCGCCGGTTCGAGGAGGCTTTCCTCCGTGATCGTACCGGGCGTCACGAGGCGGGTGACGTCGCGGCGAACGACGGCCTGACTGCCGCGCTTCTTGGCTTCCGCCGGGTCCTCGATCTGCTCGCAGACGGCGACGCGGTGGCCGAGCGCGATGAGCCGTGCAAGATATTCATCGGCGCGATGAATCGGCACGCCGCACATCGGAATGTCGCGGCCGAGATGCTTGCCCCGCTGGGTCAGCACGATGCCGAGGGCACGCGAGGCGATCTCGGCATCGTCGAAGAACATTTCGTAGAAATCGCCCATCCGGTAGAACAGCAGACTGTCCGGATTGGCGGCCTTGATCTCGATATATTGCGCCATCATCGGCGTGATCTTGCCAATGACGGCGTCGGGATCGGCGATGGCGCGCTCATGCATGCGCCGAGCTTAGCAAAGCCAAGGTGGCGGCGCACCGGGCGGCCGAGGATATGCAGAATTTATCGCGCGCGGCCGCGGTTCAGGCAGAAGCGCACCGGCCGCGAAAACGGCCGATAAGATTTTCGCGACCGGGCGACAGGCGCTAGATCGTCACTTGCGCTCCGAGTTCGACGACGCGGTCCGAAGGAATGGAGAAGAATTCGGTCGCGTCGATCGCCTGTTTCGACAGAGCGATGAACAGGCTGTCTTGCCAGGCCGGCATGCCGGAATTGGGCGAGGCCTTGATGGTGCGCCGGCCGAGGAAGAACGATGTCGTCATAATATCGAACTTGTGGCCGGATTTGCGCAGCAGCGCCAGCGCGGCTGGGATGCGCGGGCTCTCCATATAACCGAAATGGACCGTCACGGTGGTGAAGTCCGGCGAGAGCTTGTGAATTTCGTAGCGGTTGGCGGCCGACACGCGCGGCGTATCTTCCGTCCGCACGGACATCAGCCAGACACGCTCGTGCAGCACTTTGTTGTGCTTGATGTTATGGAGGAGTGCCGAAGGCGCCGAGGTGAGCTGATTGGTCAGGAAGATCGCGGTGCCCGGAACGCGCGTCGGCTTCGATTTTTCCAGCATCGGGATCAGATCCTTCAGCGGGATCGAATCGCGCTGCATCTTTTCCGCGAGCAACGCATTGCCGCGCACGAAGGTCCACATCACGATCATCGAGCTGGCAGCGATCATCAGCGGCACCCAGCCGCCGTCGATGATCTTCAGCAAGTTGGCGGCGAAGAAGATGAAATCGACGACGAGGAAGATGGAGACGAAGCCCACCGCCCGCCAGATCGGCCATTTCCACATCCGCCAGACGACGACAAAGGCGAGCGCGGTCGTCACCACCATCGTGCCGGAGACGGCGATCCCATAAGCCGAGGCGAGGGCGCTCGAACTGCGGAAGAGAAGAACCAGCAGCAAGACGCCGATGAGCAGGATCCGGTTGACCTTCGGAATGAAAATCTGGCCTTCCTGCATTTCGGATTTGTGCTGGATTTCCATGCGCGGCAGAAGGCCGAGCTGGATCGCCTGGCGGGTCAGGGAAAACGCGCCGGTGATCACCGCCTGGCTCGCGATGACGGTGGCGATCGTCGCGAGGATCACGAGCGGCAGAAGCGCCCAGCGCGGCGCCAGCAGATAGAAGGGATTGGCGGCAGCCGCATGGTTGGAGAGTATCAATGCACCTTGGCCGAGGTAGTTCAACGTCAGCGCCGGCAGGACGAAGACGAGCCAGGCGAGTTGGATCGGCCGGCGGCCGAAATGGCCCATATCGGCATAGAGAGCTTCGGCGCCGGTCACGGCCAAGAACACCGAGCCGAGAACCAGGATGCCGAGCAGGCCATGGCCGAATAAGAACGCCAGGCCGACAAAAGGATTGAACGCGCGCAGAATGCGCGGCGCATCGGGAATGTGCATCGCGCCGAGCAAAGCGATCACGACGAAAAACACAGCCATGATCGGACCGAAGAAGGTTGCGACGCGCGTCGTGCCGTGGCGTTGCACGGCGAAGACGGAGATCAGCACCACGATCGTCAACGGCAGGACATAATCGCTGAAGACGGGCGTTGCGACCTGCAAACCTTCGAGCGCCGAGAGGACCGAAATGGCGGGGGTGATGATCGCGTCGCCTGAAAACAGCGCCGCGCCGGCGACACCGAGAAAGAAAATCGGCGCTGCGCGCCGGCCGAAGGCGGTTTGCGCCAGCGCCATCAAGGACAGTATGCCGCCTTCGCCCTTGTTATCGGCGCGCATGAGAAACAGAACATATTTGGCGGTGACGATGAAGAACAGCGCCCACAAAAGGAGCGAAACGATCCCAACGATTCCGGCTTCGTAGGCTTGACCGATTTTACCAGCATGAACGACGGAGGCCTGCAAGGCATAGAGCGGGCTCGTGCCGATATCGCCATAGACAACGCCGACAGAGCCAAGGGCCAAGCCCGCAATGCTCGCCTTTTTGTCGTGATGTGCGCTGTGTGGAATGACGGGCCCGCAGGCGGCCTGATCGGCGGCCTTCTCTTGTGCGGTCGTTAGCATTCAGAAGTCCTCAATCCGGACGCTGGCCTTCGCCGCCCGAAGACGGGCAGGTTGAACGCCAAACGGCGGAGCGACCGGTTGGTTGATCGCGGTCGGGGGCGGCATATAGCGCTTTCCTTTCCTCACGAGAAGCGGAATTAACAAGGCGTCTTCGCCGAATCGCCTTATCTCCACAGCCGTTGTAAATGGCGCACGGCTTGATCCAGCCGCTTGCCCAACGGCACATCGCCAGTCAATTCAGTATGATGCCAAATTCCACGCTTCCCGTCTTGGCCGTCCTGCCGCAGATGACGGCAGCGCTTGGCAGCCGGGCCGCTGCCGTTCTGGTGGCGCCGCCGGGCGCCGGCAAGACGACGATCGTGCCGCTGGCCTTGTGTGATGCGGATTGGGTTGCCCACAAAAGGATCATTTTGCTCGAACCGAGGCGGCTCGCTGTGCGTGCCGCCGCCGAACGCATGGCTGCTCTGCGCGGCGAGACGGTCGGAGAAACGATTGGCCTGCGCATGCGGCTCGTGTCGCGCGTTTCGGCAAAAACGCGCATCGAGGTCGTCACCGAAGGCGTTTTCGCCCGCATGATTCTCGACGATCCGGGCCTCGACGGCATTGCCGCGGTGATCTTCGACGAGTTTCACGAGCGCTCGCTTGATGCCGATTTCGGTCTTGCGCTCGCGCTCGACGCACAAGCGCATCTGCGGCCGGATCTGCGGCTCCTGGTGATGTCGGCAACGCTGGACGGCGCCCGCGTCGCGAAATTGCTTGGCGACGACGTGCCGGTGATCGAAGCGGAGGGCCGCGCCTTTCCGGTCGCGACGATCTATCTCGGCCGCGACCCGCAAGAGCGGATCGAGGCGGCGCTGCTGCGCGCCGTCCGCAAGGCTTTAGCGGAGGAGAACGGGTCGATCCTCGTTTTTCTGCCCGGACAAGGCGAGATCAACCGGCTCGTAAGTCTGTTGGGCGAGATGATCCGTGATCCGGCGATTGAGATCGCGCCGCTTTATGCTGCACTCGATCGCGCCGGGCAGGATCGTGCGATCGCGCCGACGCCGCCAGGCAGACGCAAGATCGTGCTGGCGACCTCGATTGCCGAAACATCGCTGACCATTGAAGGCGTGCGGGTCGTCATCGATTCCGGCGTTGCCCGCGTGCCGCGCTACGAGCCGGATCGCGGCTTGACGCGGCTTGAGACCGTGCGCGTCTCGCGCGCCGCCGCCGATCAGCGCCGCGGCCGTGCCGGCCGCACGGAACCCGGTATCTGTTACCGGCTCTGGCAGGAGGCGGCAAACGGCGCGCTTGAGGCTTTTTCGGCACCGGAGATTCTCAATTCGGATCTCTCGGGTTTTCTGCTCGATTGCACCGCTTGGGGCGCCCGCGATCCGGCGCGCGACCTGCGCTTTCTCGATCCGCCGCCGGAACCCGCGATCAACGAGGCGCGCGCGCTGCTTCGTGCGCTCGAAGCCATCGACGCGACCGGCGCGCTGACCGAGCCCGGCCGCGCCATGCGCGCCATTGCATTGCCGCCGCGGCTTGCGCGCATGATCGTTGAAGCGCAAGAGATGGGCGAAGCGGAACTCGCGGCGGAAGTCGCCGTGCTTTTGACCGAGCGCAATCTCGGCAGTGACGAGGTCGATCTCGTCACGCGTCTTGAACGCTTTCGTCGCGAGCGCGGCGGGCGCGCCGAGGATGCGCGCAAGCTGGTCAAATCGCTGCTGCGCCAGGCTGGGGCAGAGGGTGGGCGTATCGAGGCGCAAGAAGCCGGGCGGCATCTCGCTGCGGCTTTTCCCGAGCGGATCGCCAAGGCCCGCGGCAAGCCGGGCGAATTTCTGATGGCGAACGGCCGCGCCGCATCGCTCGAAGCGCACGATCCGCTGGCGCGCGAACCCTACCTTGCGATCGGCGAAATTTCCGGCCGCGCGGCGGCGGCGCGCATTCTTCTCGCCGCGCCTTTGACGCTCGGCGCAATCGAATCCATCGCGGGGGCCAAGATCGTCACGCGCGACGATCTGAATTACGATTCTACGCGCGAGAAAATCATTGCGCGGCGGCAGCGCCGTCTCGGTGCCCTGGTTCTCATCGAACAAACCCTGAGCGCGGCCGAGCATCCGAATGCCGCGAGAGTTCTGGCTGAAGGTCTCGCTGCCTCGAGCTTCACGCGGCTGCCGTGGAACAAAGCGCTCTCGCAATGGCGCGACCGGGTGAATTTTCTGCGCGCGAGCGAAGCCGATGCGGCCTGGCCTGACCTTTCCGACGCCGCTCTGCGCGCCAAGGCTGCGGATTGGCTCGCGCCTTTTCTTGTCGGAAAGACGAGCCTTGCCGAGATCGAGACCACGGAACTTGAAGCGGCCCTGCACGCGCTCTTGCCTTATGACATGCAGAAACGGCTCGAAGCCGAAGCGCCGACGCATTTCGAGACGCCGGCCGGCTCCCGCATCGCCGTTGATTATGCCGCCGAAAACGGCCCGCTCGTCTCGGCGCGCGTGCAGGAATTCTATGGCCTCGATCATCATCCAACACTTGCCAAAGGCACGGCGCCGCTGACCCTCGAATTGCTGTCGCCGGCGCACCGGCCTGTGCAGGTTACGCGCGATCTGCCGGGTTTCTGGCGCGGCTCCTGGGCATCGGTGAAGACGGAGATGAAGGGCCGCTACCCGCGCCATGTCTGGCCCGACGATCCGGCGAAGGCCGCGCCGACCACCAGGGCCAAGCCGCGCGGCACGTAGCGCTGAATTTGCCGGCCGCCCGTGGTCGGCCGGTTTCGCTGCGGCATCCGCCGCCAGGACGGCATGATAAGCATCGGCAAGCCCGGCGCCGAACTCGCCTTCGTCCTTCCTGCGATGCCGAGAAGCATGCCATACGAAATCGGGGCCGCCTGTCTGAGAGCACGCGGCCTTGCTCTTGCGCGCCTCACCCCCTATAAGGCCGCACGGC
Source organism: uncultured Methylovirgula sp. (assembly GCF_947646745.1). Taxonomy (NCBI): domain Bacteria; kingdom Pseudomonadati; phylum Pseudomonadota; class Alphaproteobacteria; order Hyphomicrobiales; family Beijerinckiaceae; genus Methylovirgula; species uncultured Methylovirgula sp. Next base: position 62,665 of record NZ_CANSHK010000010.1, read on the forward strand.
CCGTTTCCGACACCCCTGGAGGCGAGGGCCTATTCTCAGATCAAGGACACGCTATGGCCGAGACCAAAACGCTCGCGGCCACGGCGCGCAGCGTCGGCGGCAAGGGGGCCGCACGCAGCGTTCGCCGTGAAGGCCGCATTCCTGCCGTCATCTATGGCGGCGGCGATCCCGCCCAATCGATTTCGCTCGAATGGCGCGAAATCAACAAGCTCATCTATGCCGGGCACTTTCTGACGACGATCTACGAGATCGAGGTCGGCGGCGCCAAGGAGCGCGTCATCCCGCGCGACTATCAGCTCGACCGCGTCACCGACCGGCCGCTGCATGTCGATTTCCTGCGCCTCAAGGCCGGCTCGACGCTGCGCGTCGCGATCCCGGTGCATTTCATCAATCAGGATATCTCCCCCGGCATCAAGAAGGGCGGCACGCTCAATATCGTGCGCCATTCGATCGAGATGAAAGTTCCGGCGGACGCCATCCCCGAGGCGATCACGATCGATGTCGGCCAGCTCGAAATCGCCGAGTCGGTCCATATTTCGGCCGTCACCCTGCCGGCCGGATGCCGGCCGGTCGATACGCAACATAATTTCACCATTGCGACGATCGCGCCGCCAGTCGCCGTGGCCGAGACGCCGGCGCAAGCCGCTGCGGCAGCCGCGCCGGCTGCTGGTGCTACGCCCGCCGCCGGAGCTGCGCCCGACGCCAAGGCTGCGGCCGCGGCCAAGCCGAAGAAATAAGCCAAGGGCCGGGCGGTTGCGCCCGGCCTTCCCGCCGCTCGCTGCAGGCCCTTTGGATGAAGCTCTTCGTCGGCCTCGGCAATCCCGGCCGCGCCTATGCCGGGCAGCGCCACAATGTCGGCTTCATGGCGATTGATGCCATCGGCCGGCGGCATCCTTTCGCGCCGTTCCGCGCCCGCTTTCAGGGCCAGGCGAGCGAAGGCGCGATCGGCAGCGAACGGATCATCCTGCTCAAGCCCGAGACCTTCATGAACGAATCCGGCCGCGCCGTCGGCGAGGCTTCGCGCTTCTACAAGATCGCTCTCGGCGACATCGTCGTCTTCCATGACGAGCTCGATCTTGCGCCGGGCCAGCTTCGGGTGAAGCTCGGCGGCGGCAATGCCGGCCATAATGGCCTGCGTTCGATCACCGATCATGTCGGCAATGACTACCGGCGCGTGCGGATCGGCATCGGCCACCCTGGCGACAAAGCCCGCGTGCATGACTATGTCCTAGGGAATTTCGCCAAGGCCGAGCAACCTTGGGTCGAGACGATCTGTGAAGCGATCGCCGCCAATGCCGGCTATCTCGCCGACGGTGCCGACAACAGTTTTCAGAACAAGATTTTTCTGGCGATGCAGGAGTCGGGCATTTGGGGCGATGACGAGTGAGCGCCGCCCCATTGCCTTGCTCTTACGCCCCTTCTAGGAAGCGTGCATGAACGAACCCGCGATCACGCCCGATCTTGTTGCCGCGCACGGCTTGAAGCCGGACGAATATGAGCGTCTCGTCGCGCTCATCGGCCGGGAGCCGAGCTTCACCGAACTCGGCATCTTCTCGGCGATGTGGAACGAGCATTGTTCCTATAAGTCTTCGCGCATCCATCTGCGTAAATTGCCGACCAAGGCGCCGTGGGTCATCCAGGGGCCCGGCGAGAATGCCGGCGTGATCGATATCGGCGATGGGCTCGCCTGCGTCTTCAAGATGGAGAGCCACAATCATCCCTCCTACATCGAGCCGTTCCAGGGCGCGGCGACGGGCGTCGGCGGCATTCTGCGTGACGTGTTCACCATGGGCGCGCGCCCCGTCGCCTGTCTCGATCTTTTGCGTTTCGGTTCGCCGCAGCATCCGCTGACGCGCCATCTCGTCGGCGGCGTCGTCGCCGGCATCGGCAGCTACGGCAACAGTTTCGGCGTGCCGACGGTCGGCGGCTCGACCCGCTTTCACCGCGCCTATGACGGCAATATTCTCGTCAACGCGATGGCGGTCGGCATCGCCGAGAAGGATGCGATCTTCTATGCCAAGGCGACCGGCGTCGGAAACCCGATCGTCTATCTCGGCTCCAAGACCGGCCGCGACGGCATTCATGGCGCGACCATGGCCTCGGCCGCCTTCGATGAGGATTCGCAGGAGAACCGCCCGGCGGTGCAGATCGGCGATCCCTTCGCCGAAAAGCTTTTGCTCGAAGCCTGCCTCGAATTGATGAAATCCGGTGCCGTCATCGCCATTCAGGATATGGGGGCGGCCGGCCTCACGTCATCGGCTGTCGAGATGGGCGCAAAAGGCAATCTCGGCGTGCTGCTCGATCTCGACGCCGTCCCTTGCCGCGAGCCCGGCATGAGCGCCTATGAAATGCTGCTCTCCGAAAGCCAGGAGCGGATGCTGATGGTGCTCGCGCCCGGCAAGCAACAGCAGGCCGAAGCGATCTTCCGCAAATGGGGCCTCGATTTCGCGATCATCGGCCACACGACCGACGATCTGCGCTTCGTCGTGAAACATCATGGCGTGGTGAAAGCCGACCTGCCGATCAAGGAACTGGGCGACGAGGCGCCGCGTTACGACCGCCCGCATATGCCGGCGCCGAAACTGCCGGTCATCAAGCCGCAGGACGTACCGGCGCCCAATTCCCATGCCGATGCGCTGTTGCGCCTGATCGGCAGCGCCAACCTCTCATCGAAGCGCTGGGTCTTCGAACAATATGATCATCTGATCCTCGGCAACACGGTGCAGACGCCGGGCGGCGATGCGGCCGTGATCCGCTTGGGCGACGGGCCGAAAGGCTTGGCGCTGACGACCGACGTGAACGAGAATTATTGCGCTGCCGATCCGTTCGAAGGCGGCAAGCAGGCGGTGGCGGAAGCCTGGCGCAATCTCTGCGCGGTCGGCGCCCTACCGCTGGCCTGCACCGACAATCTCAATTTCGGCAATCCGGAGCGGCCTGAAACGATGGGCCAGTTCGTCGCCGCGGTCGAAGGTCTGGCAGAGGCGTGCACGGCGCTCGATTTCCCGATCGTTTCCGGCAATGTCTCGCTCTACAACGAGAGCCCCGATGGAGCGATCCTGCCGACCCCGGCGATCGGCGGCGTCGGCCTCATCGACGATGTATCGAAGACCGCGTCGATCTCGTTCAAGCGCGCCGGCGAAATGATCCTGCTCATCGGCGAAACGAAGGGCTGGCTTGGCCAATCCGCCTATCTGCGCGACATCTGCGAACGTGAAGAGGGCGCCCCACCGCCGGTCGATCTCGGCTTGGAGAAGAAGACCGGCGACTTTATCCGCGGTCTCGTCCGCGCCGGAACGGTGACGGCAGCGCACGATCTGTCGGAGGGCGGCCTCGGCGTCGCGCTGGCGGAGATGGCGCTCTCTGGCGGCCTTGGCGCCTTCATCGAAGTCGCGACGGAGATTCCGCTGCACGCCTTCCTTTTCGGCGAGGATCAGGCGCGTTATCTTTTAACCTGCAAGCCGGACGCCGCGGCGGCCATCAAGGACGGTGCCGGCGCGCAAGGCATCGCCTGTCGGGCGATCGGCACCACAGGCGGCGATACGTTGACCATTGCGGGGGCCGCCGCCATATTGCTCAGCGACCTGCGGCAGCGGCATGACTCCTGGCTGCCGGACTATATGCGGGGCGAGCTTATTCTGGAGGAGCATGTCTGATGCCGATGGCCGCGGCCGAGATCGAAGAATTGATCGTCGCGTCGATCCCCGACGCCAAGGTCGAAATCCGCGACCTCGCCGGTGACGGCGACCATTATGCGGCGACGGTCATCTCGCAGGAATTCGCCGGCAAGTCGAAACTGCAGCAGCACCAGCTCGTCTATAAGGCGCTCGGCGGCCATATGGGCGGCGCGCTGCATGCCTTGCAACTGCAGACCTTCGCCCCGAAATAACGCAGATACGCGCGTGATCGTCTTCGAAAAGGTCTGCAGCCTTTCGGGATCATGCGAGCAAAGAGGGATGGACCATGTCCGATATTCACGACCAGATTAAGTCGATTGTCGATCAGAACGCCGTCGTCCTGTTCATGAAGGGCACACCGGACTTCCCGCAATGCGGCTTCTCTGACCAGGCGGTGCGAATCCTGCGCTATATCGACGTCGACTTCAAAGGCGTGAATTGCCTGGAGACCGACGAATTACGCCAGGGAATCAAGAGCTTTTCCAACTGGCCGACGATTCCGCAGCTCTATCTCAAGGGCGAATTCGTCGGCGGCGCCGACATCCTGCGCGAGCTTTTCCAGTCGGGCGAATTGTTTACCGCACTGACCGAGAAGGGCATTGCCTTCAAGGCGCCGGCCGGAGCGCAAGCCTAAGCCGCAGGGCTTGATTGCGCCCGCGAAATCGGGCATAGCACCGCCACGTCGCGCGGCCACTGGCCGCGCTTATGCTTGGGCCGGCCGGGCTTTTCGCCACTGGGTCTGAACAGGCGCTCCCGAAAATCCGATGCGCCGGCTTAAGCCGGCTTGATTGACCCAGGCTGATATCATGAAGGTCCGCAATTCCTTGAAGTCGCTGCGCCGCCGCCATCGCGCCAATCAATTGGTGCGCCGCAAGGGCCGCGTCTACATCATCAATAAGGTGCAGAAGCGCTATAAGGCGCGGCAGGGCTGATCTTCGCTCGTCCTCCTGTCATTTTGACTTTCGTCGGCGCTGCTCTAATTTGAGTTGATGCGCTTGCGCCTTTCGCCTTGGCAAGCCCTGCTTGCCGCCGCTCTGCTGCCGCTGCTCTCAATCAACCGTGCCTTCGCCGGCGACGACGGCGCGTCTGCGCCCTGGCCGGACGGCTCCTCCGGCGAAGTCTTGAAGCTGCCGGGCATGCCGCCGATGCGGCTGCCGCCGGGCATTCATATTTTCGGCTCGGACGGGCAAGAGCTGCATTTCGGCCCGGCGCAGGGTCTCGGCCAGCAGCCTTTTGACGACGGCTCGCTGGCGCCGCACCACCAATTGCCGCAACAGCCGCCGCCCGAGGATGCGGCGACGCGTGCCGCCAAGGCCAAGGCCGCGCGCGCCGAGGCGTTGAAACGCGCCATGGCGCCGCAGCCGACGCATGCCGCCCTGCGCGCCGAGGCGCTCGATACGCTGTTCAAAAAGCTCGCGGCCGCACGTGATGCCGACGAGGCGGACGGGATCGCCGCGGCGATCGAGCATGTCTGGAGCCAATCCGATTCGGATACGGCGACGCTGCTGATGGATCGGGCTCTCGCCGCGCAGCAGGGCGGTCATCTGCCGCTGTCTCTGGCGCTGCTGGATAAGGTCGTGGCGCTCGAGCCGGGCTGGGCGGAAGCCTGGGACAAGCGCGCCGGAACACGCCTTCTCGGCGGCGATCTCAGCGGCGCCGCCGACGATTTTCAGCATGTCTTGAAGCTCGAGCCGCGGCAGTTTTCGGCCCTGGTCGCGCTCGGCTTCATCCTGGAGAAGCAGGGCTTCGACCGGCGGGCGCTCGAAGCCTTCCGCAAGGCCTTGGCGCTCAATCCGCAGCAGCCCGAAATCCAGTCGATCGTCGAAAAGCTGCGCACCGAGATCGAAGGCCGCGATATCTAAAGCATCGGACCGAAAAGTGCGAACTTAAAAGCGCCGAGCGATTCAATTTCGACGTCCGACGCTTTGGCGGCTATTTCTCGATCGAAGCGATCCGCACCATATTGGTCGCGCCGGGCAAGCCGAAGGGCACGCCGGCAACGATGATGATCCGCTCGGCGGGCGTCGCGAACCCTTCGGCGGCGGCGATGACGCAGGCGCGATCCGTCATGTCATCGACATCCTGCGCGTCCTCCGTGACGACGGCATGGACGCCCCAGACAAGCGCCAGGCGGCGGGCAGTGTCGCGGTTCGGCGTCAAGGCGAGCACCGGCGGCTCCGGCCGCTCGCGGGCGATGCGGAAGGCGGTCGAGCCCGATGACGTCCAGGCGACGATCGCCTTCAAATCCAATGTTTCGGCCACGTCCCGCGCCGCCGTGGCGATGGCGTCGGCGACGGTGGCCTCGGGCGCCGGCCGTTGCGCATTGATGATCTGCCGATAGAAGGAATCGCGCTCGACCTCCTCGGCAATCTTGTTCATCGTTGCCACCGCCTCGACCGGATAGCGGCCGGAGGCGCTTTCCGCCGAGAGCATGATCGCATCGGCACCCTCGAACAAGGCCGAGGCGACGTCGGAGACTTCGGCGCGGGTCGGCACCGGCAACGCGATCATCGATTCGAGCATCTGGGTCGCAACAATGACCGGCTTGCCGAGCCGGCGCGCGATGCGGCCGATGCGCTTCTGCAAGCCGGGGACTTTCTCAAGCGGCATTTCGACGCCGAGGTCGCCGCGCGCCACCATGAAGGCGTCGGAGACTTCCATGATTTCTTCGAGACGCGAAATCGCCTGCGGCTTTTCGATCTTGGCCAGGACCAGGGCCCGGTTGCCGGCGACCTTCTTGACCTCGGCGACGTCTTCGGCGCGTTGCACGAAGGAGACGGCGATCCAATCGACGCCCGCCTCAAGACCGGCGCGCAGATCGTCGCGATCCTTGGCGGTCATCGAAGCGACCGGAATTTCGGTGTCGGGCAGGCTGACGCCTTTGCGATTGGAGACGCGGCCGCTGACATCGACCACAGCTACGGCGTGCTTCGGCGACGCTTCGGTGATGTGCAAGCGTACCTTGCCGTCGTCGACCAACACATTGTGGCCCGGCTGCAGCGCCTGGAGGATCTCCGGATGCGGCAGGTACACACGGCTCGCATCGCCGGGCGTCGGATCGGAATCGAACACGAAAATCTCGCCGCGTTTCAGTTCGACCGCGCCCTCCTTGAAGAGACCGATGCGCAGTTTCGGCCCTTGCAGATCGAGAAGGATCGCAATCGGCCGGCCGAACTCGTGCTCGAGCGAGCGGATCATCTGGACGCGCTCACGCATGTCGTCATGACTTGCATGGCTCATGTTGATGCGGAAGACGTCGGCGCCGGCGCGAAACAGATCGGCTATGGCAGAACGTTGAGCCGTCGCCGGACCCAAAGTCGCGACGATCTTGCAGCGGCGCAGCCGTCGCATTGAGAGATCTCCTCTATCGAATAGATACCGTTCCTAGGCGAACGTTTTGGCTTTAATACGGAACGCGGGGAAAAAATCATCCCCTAGCTGGAATTTTGTGCGCTTTCGTGAAGACGGATCGCCGCGGCGCCGACCCCATCCGCGGCCCGGTCAGGGCCCCGAATGTTCCGGGCTGCTCGTCGGATCGGTTAATTGGACCGTCCAGTTGCGCGCATCGCGCCCGGTATCGACTTCGAAGAAGCCGGTGCGGTCAAAGCCGCGGACGAAACAATCCTGCCGCCCGGTGATGCGGAACTCGTGGTCGGCGGTGCACATGAAGGCTTTTCCCTTCCATTCGGCGCCGCGTTCGTCCATCGCGTAGACATAGTAGAATTCCGCCGCCAAAGGCCCGCGCACGAGATTATCGCAGGCGCCGGCCTTGAGGTTCCACCAGCCCTCGCTCACCCAATTGGCGCCGTCAGTATAGGCAATGGCAACGCTCACCCGGTTCTCGCTCATATTGCAGAGCCGGAAATCGGCCGAGGCGGGAGCGGCCGCAAGCAGAGCCGGCGCGAGAAGCAATGGCAGCAAAGCCGAGGAAAGCGTCTTTCGGGAGAGATTCATCGATGAGACACAGGGGCAAAACTTTGTCGCAACGGAGGCGCATTCAGAGGATTTCCGGCCGCATTCTGCAGAATAGCGGCTTGGCCGCCTGAGCGCGCAAGCAGAATCTGGCTCGGCACCGGGTTCATCCCAAATTGGTTTGTCCAAAAGTTGACTTGCCGGCCTCTGCGCCATGAAATGGCGCATGGCCGATGCGCAAGGCACCGACGGATTCGAGCCGGTCGAGCGGATCGCGGGAGGCGCGGACGCCGGCCTTCTGCTGCTCTGCGATCACGCCAGCAACGCTCTGCCGGCGCACTATGGCCGGCTTGGCCTCGCGGCTGCCGATCTCGAAGCGCATATCGCCTATGATATTGGCGCCGCCGACCTCACCCGCCGGCTGGCCGCGCAGCTCGGCGCCCCGGCGCTGCTGACGCGCTTCTCGCGGCTCTTGATTGACCCCAATCGCGGCGCGCACGATCCCACGTTGGTGATGCGACTTTCGGATCGGCGGCTGATTCCCGGCAATGCGCGGATCGATGCGGCTGAAATCGGCCGCCGCTGCGCCCTTTACTGGCAGCCTTATCGTGCCGCGATTGCGGAGACGATCGCGGCTTTATCGGCGCAAGGGCCGGTCCCGGCGGTGATTTCGGTGCATACGTTCACGCCTGCCTGGCACGGCATCGCGCGGCCGTGGCAGATCGGCATCCTATGGGACAGCGATCCGCGCCTGCCGGGGCCGCTGATCGCGGCACTCCAGGCGCGCGGGCTCGCTGTCGGCGACAATGAGCCCTACGATGGTGCGCTGCCGGGCGATACGCTGCATGAGCAGGTGACGGCAAAGGGCCTCGCCGGCCTTTTGATCGAAGTGCGGCAGGACCTTGTCGCAACCCCGGCGAAGGCGCACGGCTGGGCCGATCTCCTGGCCGACGTGCTGAAGCCGATTCTGGCGCGGCCGGAGCTGCATGAGGTCGCTTTCTGCGCGAGCCGGGCGGGGCGGCTGCGCGGCTAAGCCAAAATTGCGGGGATTTCGCCCGCGAAAGCTTGATTTTGCGCCGCCGGGGCCGCAACGAAACGGCGAAATCGCGACGCTGCAACGCCGCGCCGCAACTTAAAAGCGAACAAGTCAAGGTAAGCGTGACATGACGGCAGATATCGCCGAAACCGGCGTCGCGGGCGAGGAATTGAAGCAATTTGTCGAGCGGATCGAACGGCTCGAGGAAGAAAAGAAGGCGCTCTCGGACGATATCCGCGATGTTTACGCGGAATTGAAGGGACGCGGCTTCGACTCGAAGGCGGTGCGGCAGATTGTCAAAATCCGCAAGCAGGATCATGCCGAACGCAAGGAGATGGAGGCGATTCTCGACCTCTACATGCAGGCATTGAACATGAGCTGAACCTAACAAACTGCCGCGTCCATTCCTATCTCGATGGCGGCCGCATGCCCGACGGCGATGCGGCTCTCTCATCCCCGACGGGAAGAGCTTGTCTCAATCGAGGACCTCGGAATGACGCAGGACGCCAGCATCCTTTTCTCGCCCTTTCGGCTGGGCGATATCGAATTGAGAAATCGCATCGTCATGGCGCCGCTGACGCGCAACCGCGCGACCCACGGCACGGATGCGCCGAACGATCTCAATGTCGAATATTATCGCCAGCGCGCTTCGGCCGGCCTCATCATCACCGAGGCGACGCAGATCTCGCAGCAAGGCCAAGGCTATATCTGGACGCCGGGGATTTATTCGCCGGCCCAAGTCGAGGGCTGGCAGAAAGTCACCAAGGCCGTACACGAGGCCGGCGGCAAAATCTTCCTCCAGCTTTGGCATGTCGGCCGCATTTCGCATGTCTCGCTGCAGCCGAATGGCGCGCCGCCGGTCGCGCCTTCCGCGATCCGGGCGAAGGGACAGACTTTCGTCGAGAGCGGCTTCGTCGAGGTTTCCGAGCCGCACGCGCTGACGATCGACGAGATCAAGGCCGTTGTTCGTGATTATGTAGCGGCCGCGGAGAACGCTAAGAAGGCTGGTTTCGACGGCGTCGAAATTCACAGTGCGAACGGCTATCTGATCGAGCAATTCCTGAAAGATAAGACCAATCATCGCACCGACGCATACGGCGGCTCGGTCGATAATCGCCTGCGCTTTGCGCTTGAAGTCGTCGACGCGATCCTGAGCGTCTGGCCGCGCGAGCGCGTCGGCATCAGGCTCTCGCCGGTGAGCCCATTCAACGATATTGCCGACAGCGATCCGGCCAAAGTCTATTTCCCGCTGGTTGAAAAGCTCGGCGCCCGCGGCCTCGCCTATATCCATGTCATCGAAGGCGCGACGGGCGGCGCGCGCGATTATGCGCCCTTCGATTACGTCGGCCTGCGCAAGACCTTCTCGGGCGCCTATATCGCCAACAACGGCTATACGCGCGAGCTTGCGATCGAGACCCTGAATGCGCAGCGCGCCGATCTCATCGCTTTCGGCGTATCGTTTATCGCCAATCCGGATCTTGTCGAACGCCTGCGCCGCAATGCGCCGCTGAACAAGCCGGACCAGCCGACATTTTACGGCGGCGGTGCGCACGGCTATACGGACTATCCGGCGCTGGCGTAGCGTCGCCGACGGCGCGGCGCGAAAACCTAACCCGCCGATCATGCGGTGTGTCTTTTCTCATGTCGCGCTCTCGGCGCCTCGGCTATGTCTGCGTCGCCTCGTGGCGATGCGTTGCATGTGCAATGCGAGTGCAGTGTTAGCGGTCTTCCCGACAGACTCCCGGGGGAGGGCCGCTAACCGTTTTTATGGCGTGCTACGCCTGATCCGATTATCGATGATGGGCTGTAATTTCGGCTTGTGCGGAATGGCGCCCGCCGGACCGCAAGGCCGCCTGCAGCAGGCAATTGTCGCCAATCCGCAATAACGTTTATAGAGCAAGGGCGGGGTCGCCCCAGATCGCCGCGACCTCCCGATATCTCAAGGTAGCATGGCCAATTCATCGATTTCCCAAGCCGTCGAAGGCCGCGCCTCGCTCTCGACGCCGCGCATCGTTTTTCTCGTCATTGCCGCCGCGGCGCCGCTCGCATCGATGATCGGCAATCTTCCCATTGCGCTCGGTCTTGGCAATGGGGCCGGGACGCCGGGTGCCTTTGCGATCGCCGGTGTCATTCTCCTCTGTTTTGCCGTCGGCTATGCCGCGATGAGCCGCCGCATCGTCGCGACCGGCGCTTTCTATACCTATATTTCGGAAGGCCTCGGCCCGACGCTCGGCGTCAGTTCGGCTTATACGGCGCTTCTGGCCTATCTCGCCTTCACCTTCGGCCTTGCGGCCTTTTTTGGTTATTTCACCGGTCTCGTTCTCGACCAGGCCGGCCTGCATTTGCCCTGGCTCGCTTATGCCGTCACGGGCATCGGCATCGTTGCCGTCTTGGGCTACCGGTCGATCGATCTCTCCTCCGCGATCCTCGGCGCTCTGATGATTGGTGAAGTGATTATCCTCGCCATCTTCGACATTGCAGTCATCCACGCCAAGGGCTTTTCGCTGGCCTTGCCGACAAGCGTCTGGACTCCGCATGCGGTGTTCACGCCGGGGCTCGGCGTCAGCTTGATGGTCGCCTTCACCTGTTTTGTCGGCTTCGAATCCGCCGCGCTTTATGGCGAAGAGGCGCGCGACCCCAAACGCTCGATCCCGATCGCGACCTATACCGCGGTCATATCCATCGCCGTCTTCTACTTGTTCACGGCATGGGTCACGATCGGCGCCATCGAGCCCGACGCGATCGCCGCGCGCGCGAATAAGGAAACCGGCGAGCTGATGTTCAACATCTTCTCGCGCTACAGCGGTGAAGTCCTGACCGACATCATGGGCGTCTTCGTCTGCTTTTCCATTCTTGCGTCCTATCTCGCCATTCACAACGCTGCATCGCGTTATATCTTCGCGCTCGGGCGCGAATGGCTGCTTCTACCCTGGTTCGGCGCGGCGCACCCAAAATCCGGCGCGCCGCACCGCGCGAGCCTGACGGTCAGCGCGATGACGCTCATTGCCGTCATTCCTTTTGCGCTCACCGGGCTTGATCCGTTCAAGGCCGGTGTTCCCGTCCTGATTGGCCTCGGCTCGTTCGGCATCATTTTTCTGCAGACTTTTGCGGCGCTGGCCATCCTGGCCTATCTGCACCGGCATGGCGGCGAGCCTTCGTGGGTCATGGTTGCGACCTGGCTTGGCGCCATCGGTCTCATCGGGGCGACCATCTTCGTCGGGGTCTACTTCAATTTTTTGGCCACGAGCAATGCGTTTTTGGTCGGCCTGCTGCCGCTCGTTTTCCCATTGGTCGTCGTCCCTTTCGCCGCGCTCAGCGTCTTGCTCAAATTCGTCCGTCCGAAATCGTCTTCACCGGTGCAGCGTGCGACTGACGCCGATAGCGAATTTCTCATTCGCGGCGACGCCGATGGCGCCGCCGGCGCTTGGATCGTCCGCTATCGGGATGTCGCGGGCCGCGAGATCACGAGCGAGATCAAGCCAAGCCTTGCGCGCGCGATGGCCGACGCGCGCGACCTCCGCGATAAGCGCGGGGCCGAGATTTTGGAGCTTGTCGGCCGTGCCGCGCCGGCGACGGAGAGAGCCTAAGGAGGCAGCGCCGTCATGCTGCGTAAAGCAACCCCTGAACGGCTGAGCGCATTTTCCGATGGAGTTTTCGCGGTTCTGATTACGGTGCTGGTCCCTGCTGGCAGCACCGACCTTCAGAAGGATGGAAGCTAAGCCTGGCGTTGGCGCATGAAGCTTGGGGCATCATCTGACCCGACTTCGCCCATGTCCATAGGACACGAGGACCAAAGCGCGGTCGCGCGCCTTCTCCAGATACGACACCATTTCAAGCAGGGACCGAAGCGCCGCTCTCGCGTCGCCGCCGTGGTCCGTGATGATGGCCTCGACCCCTTCGCTCAGAAGGTCGTCGTTAAGCTCCTCCTCTCTCTGTGATTTTTGGCACGGCGCTGCGACCATCGGCTATCCCCTCTGTTCGTGTTATGTTCCGAAACTCTCACAATCCTGAGAAGGAGTCCAGCCTGCCGCTGGCCGGCTGCGCCTTCGAACCCGCGCAGGCACGACAAAATTCGTGTCTTGGCCGAGGGAACCACCATCGGCGCTCGTTTTATTCCGCTCACAACAAGTCTGCGAGATCGCGAAAATGTTTCGCCAGGGGGATGCCGAAAGGTCTTGCTTCTGAAATAATACTTGATCAGGATCATATCTGCCGAAGCGTTGGGCTCATCTTGGCGCATCACATGCCGGACGACTTCACGAATCCCCGCGAGATTGCCGAGCTCAATATTGAGCATTTTACGCGCCTACTGCGCACGCCGCTCGATGAATTAACTCGGGCCACCGTCGAACGCCTTCTCGTAGAAGAACGGCAGAAGCTGGCGCAATTGCCGAATATTGAATCTCCGGCGCCCCGTGTGCGCGAATAGCAGGGCTAAGCCCTGGAGGCGATCAGGCTCAGCTTAGCCATCGTTGACGTGTGTCAATTCGTGCCGCATTCCACTGGGCAAGATAACCTTCGCGTGCAGGACGAATTTATTGGTCTGCATTCGCTGCATATTCTACGCGCGTAGACGGCCCCTTCTCAGAAGGGGCCGTTTTCGCTTCGCATAATGGCTTTGACCTATGTCATTTTGAGCGCGCCGGATTCTCGGCAACGTAATGTTTCCGGTGGGAAATCGTTTCACGTCGCGGCACGTTTTTTTGTGCGGTTTTTCGGAGACTGCGATGCGAATTGTTTTTTTGGCGATCGCTTTATTTGTCTCGCAATCGTTCGGCGCCGTCGCGCAACAGGCCGTTCGCGCCGACGCGCCTTCGGCGTCGCGGGCGACGTCGCGTCTTGAGCTTCCGCCTACGGGGCTAGAGAATAGCGCGGTTCCGCAAGCGCCCTTGCCGCCGGCCGCGCCCCGCAAGAAACCGGCGCCGCCGCCGGCGCCCTTGCAACAAGAAACATCGCATTGAAAAGGCGAGGCGGCGCTGCATCGATGTAGCGTAGTTTTGTTCGGGCCGTTTACCGGCCGTACGGCGCCGCAGCTTGAGCCGGGAGAAAAATTCGCGGCCGGCTGATACAGATCAAGGCCATCCCACAACTCCCGGTTAATTTCTGCGCAGCAGCAATTGGGAGGTGAGTCATGTTCAAGACAATTCTTCCTATGGCGGTCGCTTGTTTGTTGGGATCCGCTGATTTTGCTTCAGCTGCGGCCATGCCCGTCTTGCCGGATCTTGCCAATACGGCCGCGCAGGCA
>NZ_CANSHK010000011.1:0-72326 GCF_947646745.1 uncultured Methylovirgula sp.
CGCGCTTCAGCCCGCCAGACGTATAACCAAGATGGTCCGTGGCGTGGGATCCGCTTATGCTTTGATTGGTTTGTGTTGTCATTGGTCTCGCGCTCCCTGGTTGCCGGCGCCGAGATGGCAGATGTTCTTGTTCACCGCAGCTGCCCAACGCGGGTTGAACAGGCTCTGAGCAACCCTCGCGGGTGTCCCTCGGCCAGATGCGGCGATGCTATTTCTTATCGCTGCCAAATTGGAAGGCCTCTCAAGGCCGGCTATTGTTAAGCTTCCTCTGCATCCTGAGAATGCTTCGAAAAGTCGTTCCCGTAAAGAAACAGTTTTTCCTCAAATCAAATAATGTGCCGCTTTTTGCTCTCGCGTCCCGCTCGGCCTTCGCATCGTTACAAGCGCAAGGCTGCCTAGTTGCAGTGCAAATGCCCAGATAGATCTCAAACATCTGCTCAAATTGACGCCAGCAAGAAAACATGGCGCCTGCGATGCGCCGGCGCGCCAATCGATTGCCGCGTTGCGAAAACAATGCCGCACTGCGGTGCGGCCGCGCCGGACCTTGGCCTCCCATTGCCGCCGCGACCTAAGCGAGGAGGCCTGACCGGCATGTTCGAAATTCAGTCGACGACCTCAAATCCCTCAACGGCGCGGATTTCGAGAAGCACTATCACGCCGACCAAGTTCAAGGGCACGAGGACGCAGTCGACTTTATCAAGCGCGATGCGAAGCGCGGCAACAACGCCGACTTGAAACAACCATCTCGAGACGGCGGAAAATCTCGAGATGTCGCGGGCCACGCGAACTTTGCCGGATTCGCGGCCGCTGCGATGTGCCTATGAGCCTCACGAATCGCTCGTGAGGCTCATTCGCATCGGAGACATACGCGCGTTGTCTCGGCGACGGCACCGAGGATTGAAACCTGAGCCCGGCTGCCGCAAGCTGCCGCAACGGCTAAGCGCAAGAGTCGCAACCGTCAGATCGAGAGGGCGGCGGGGTGCGAGCCCGCGCCGCCGGGGGCAGGGCGCATGATCGGATTTATCACTTCCTCGCCGCTTTGGTTACAGACGCTTCTCATTCTCGTTTTGCCGACGGGCATCGCCATGCTCGGGCCGCTTGTCGTCCGGCGCTTCGTAGCGCTCGATCAGCTTTCGACCAATAATGAAGTCGCCGGATTCAAATTTGCGACAGTCGGCGTTCTCTATGCGGTGCTTCTCGCCTTTTCGATCATCGTCGTCTGGGAGAAATTCAATGATGCCGAAGCGACCGTGCAGCGCGAGGCAGCCGCTGCGGCGACCATCTATCATTTGGCGCCGAGCCTCGGCCCGAGCCAGGCCGATGCCGCGCGCCAAGCTTTGACCGCTTATCTCAGGTCCGTCGTGGCGGATGAATGGCCGGCGATGGCGCAGGGGGGAGCAAGCCCGACGACCCGGCAGGCGCTTGGCGGGATCTATACGGCGCTGCTCGGCGCGCAAGTCGCGGCCCATAACGGCGACGTCGCGGTCGAGGCGGAGATTTTCAATCAGCTCAATCAGCTCACCCAGGCGCGCCGGACCCGGCTGCTTGCCGCTGAGGGCGACGTGCCGGGCCCGCTCTGGATCGTCCTCTTCGGCGGGGCGGTCGTGACCATCGCCTTCACCTTCTTTTTCGGCACGAGGAACTTGCGTGCGCAGACCCTGATGACCGGCCTGCTGACGCTGCTGATCTTCTCGGAACTGCTGATCGCCGTGGCGCTCGACCGCCCGTTCACCGGCGGAATCCGGGAATCGCCCGAGGCGATCGTGCGTGTGCTGAGCGATTTCACCTCCAGCCCTTAAGCTTCCGCCGCCGCGGGCAGGCCGCAATTGCGCGGTTCAGTACGATGATTCGGAACCGATCGGGTCGAGGGGCATGCGCAAAATTCTATTCGCGATAGCATCAATCATCATGATCGCCGGGCCGACCGCGCTCGCCGCGCAAGAGCGTGCGGTCGATGGGACGCTCGGCGCCGTGGCCGGCGCGGTTGTCTTCGGTCCGCTTGGCCTTGTCACGGGCGCTGTCGTAGGCGTGACCGCGGGGCCGGCAATCTCATCGAGCTGGGGCCTGCATCACCACCATCATTACCGCCACGTCCGCTACGTGCGGCGTTCGCAGCCATAGCGTATCGCCGAGCCTATTGTTCCTGATACCAGCCCTGGTCGTGGTGGCCGCCGCATTCGCGGCGTTCGAGGCACACGCAACGGCCCGACGTCTGGTCGCAAACTGGCTTGCGGTCCTGTTGGCAGGGATATTCGCGCCCGTCATAGCCGCGCATCGCGCCGCCACAGGCGCCCTCCCAATATTGGGCTTGTGCGGGGGAGGTCGCTGCGCCGGCGGCAAGCGCCAGGATGGAAGCCAAGACGAAAACGGCCAAGAATCTGACATTCATTATTCTATCCCGCGCCATCCTACCTCTGCGCCGCTGCCGGTTCCGCGTCGCACTGATGCAGATCAATATAGTCGCGTTTGCACCACAGTCATTTAATTTCCTTGTGTCCGACCGAACTGAACCCTGTAAACAAGTGTGAAATCCGCGATGCAAGAGCGAGCACGGCCAATCGATTGCGCGTTATCCGATCTCATCATCTCGAGCTACCGGCGCGTCGTCGGGGCCGCCTTGCTTCCGCAAGACGTTCCCGAGGCTGAGCAGGATAAATGGCTCTATGAGAACGCGCCGTTCTGCGTCCTTGCCCACAACAACGATTCCGATCCGCTGTTCATTTATGCCAACGAAGCGGCGCAACGCTGTTTCGAATACAGCCTCGAGGAATTTCTCGTGCTTCCATCACGATTATCGGCGGAGGCTCCGGAGCGGCTGGAACGTCAACGCCTGTTGGATAGCGTCGCAAGAAACGGGTTCGCAGCAGGATATACGGGAGTGCGCGTGGCGAAGTCGGGGCGCCGATTTTGGATCGAGAACGGCATCGTCTGGCAATTGATCGACGATCACGGGGCGATCCACGGCCAGGCCGCAACGTTCAATCATTGGCGGGACGTTTAGCTCGCCTAAGCCCGCGCGGCGCGTCTTCATTGTTCGGCGCACGGTATGGCGCGCGTCATGCCTTCGTGCCTCATGTCGGGCGGCGGACGGCTCGCAATTTCCCGCTGCTGCCACCACCGCAAAAGAAGGTATCGCCGCCGTTCGATTCGAGTCCGGATACGGCCACACCGGGCGGCATGGTCAACTGCTCCAAGACCTCGCCGCTCTGCGGATCGATTCTCCGCAATTCGCTCTCCTCGGCTTCCGAAGTCGCGTGCCAGAGTTCGCCGTCGACCCAGGTGACGCCGGTTACGAAGCGGTTCGACTCGATGGTGCGATGGATCGCGCCGGTCTGCGGATCGACCTGATGGATCTTGCGGCTGCGATATTGCCCGACCCAGAGCGTTCCCTCCGCCCACGCCATTCCGGAAGCACCGTCGGGCGCGGGGATGGTCGTGACCACGCGGCCGGTCATCGGATCGATCTTCTGAATGCGATCTCCGGAAATCTGATACAGATGCTGGCCGTCGAAGGCAGTCCCCGCGTGCGCGGGCACGTCGAGTGCAGCGACGATGTTCCCGCTTTCCGGATCGATCGCGTTCAGCAAATCGCCAGTTGCGATCCAGACGTTGGTACCGTCATAGCTGACCCCATGCACATGCGTGACATCCGGAAAGGGGCCGTACTCGCGGACTATTTTCGCTGCTGCTCGTTTCATGGGGCTCATTCCCGGTCGATTTTCATTGGTGCATTCATTCTAGTCCTCGGGGCAGCGCGGCCGGGAGTAACAAGCTTGTCGGGAAGCCCGGCACCGGCGGCGCCATCCAGCGGCGTGCCCGGCCATGGCCGAGCGTCCGAACCTTGCCATCCCTCGCCAGATTGTCGAGCGCGCGCTGTACGGTGCGCTGGCTGGAGCCGAGCGCCAGTGCCAGCGCCGAGCTCGACCATGCCTCGCCGTCGGCGAGCAATGCGAGTACCGCGGCGCGCGCTTCGTCCGTCAACGGGATAAGCACCGCGACGTCGCGGGCGCGGCGTGGCGCAAGGACAAAACCGTGCTTGGTCGCATCGATATGCGCGAGCGAGCCGAGCGCTCGACGGAGGCGGCCGATCTCGACGCGCAGCCTTGCGCGATGCGATTCGTCGACGTGTTTGGCGCGAAACGCGCGGGCAAGGAGCGCGGTCCGCGGCGCGTCACCGGGCCAGGCTTCGGCAAGCGCGTACGCGAGGGCAAACAAGACCGGGCGCGATTCAAGCGAAATCACTTTTCCGGCATGGCAGATGACATGGCGGCAGGCGTCGACGACAAATACCTTCGACGCCAACAACGCTTCGATCTCGTCGAGCCGAAGATCGCGCACCTTGTCTTGGGCGAGCAGGCGTGCCGCGGGCATATCGAGGATATGCGCGACGCCTTCGACTTCAGCCGAAAGCGAAGCGATGCCGGCGGCGCTTGCGGCATCTCCGGCCCGCACCAGCGCGGCGCGGGCAAGGCCCGTCCTCAGGCGCCGGATGGCTGTCCCGGCGATGACCAATTCATAGGCAGCGCGCGAGGCGATCGGCAACGGTGCGGGATCGAATGCCGCCATCAACCGCTCGGCCTCGTCGAGGTGACCGATCAGGAGCAGGCGCCGGATCGCAAGATAGCGCGCATGCGCCGCATTGGCGCGGTCGCCATGCCGTTCAAGCGCCTCATGCGCGGCATGGAGCGCCTTCACCGGCCAGTTGAGTTCGCGCGAGACGAGCGCGATTTCGGCCTCGGCGACGGTGCAGCGCGCACGGGCGGCGGGCTCCCGCGTACCGAAGCCATGGGCGGCACGACGGAGCAATGTCTTGGCGCGAACAAGATCGCCGAGCTGCGCCATGGCGATGCCGCGAAGCGCCAGCGCCGGCGGATCGTCGCGCAAAGCGACGTGGTTCAGGGCGCCGAGCGCATCACCCGATGCGAGCGCGCGCGCCGCGGCAATAACCAGCGAGTCCATTTAATCCCGACACACTTGTCACTCTCAGCCCTGCGATGGTCGCGGTAAATTTATCTCATGGTCAATGTCCCGCAAGCGATGGCAAAAGCCTGCGCCTGCGCAGCAAGGAGAGAGAAGATGACGGCACATATTATCGCAACACGGGAGAAATGGTTGGAGGCGCGCCTCGATCTGCTCGCCGCCGAGAAGGATTTGACGCGGCGGAGCGACGAGGTCACCCGGCTGCGCCAAGGATTGCCTTGGGTGGCGGTCGACAAGACTTATCGGTTCGATACCGACGGCGGAAGCAAGACGCTGAAAGATCTATTCGGCGGCCGCTCGCAACTCATGGTCTATCATTTCATGTTCGGGCCCGACTATAAGGCGGGCTGCCCGTCCTGCTCGGCGATCGCCGACGGCTTCAACGGCATCTTCGTGCATCTGCAAAATCACGATGTCGCCTTCACCGCCATATCGCGGGCGCCGCTCGCGAAGCTTCAGGCCTTCAAGCAGCGAATGGATTGGACATTCCCCTGGGCATCTGCGATCGGCGGCGATTTCAACTACGATTTCAACGTCTCGATCACCGAACAGCAGCAGCGCCAAGGCGGTTATGAATATAATTATGCGTCAGGCACGCATGCGATGGATGCCAAAGCCGTTCCGCCGATCGTAGCAGAGCACGCCGCCATGGCCGGCGCCGAACCGATCGCCTACGTGCGCGAACGGCCGGGCATGAGTGCCTTCGTCTTGCAGGACGGCGTCGTCTATCACACCTATTCGACTTACGCGCGCGGTCTCGACGGCCTGTGGGGCATGTATCAATGGCTCGACCGGGCACCGAAAGGCCGCAACGAGAGCGGCGTCTGGTGGCGCCATCACGATCGCTACAGCGATGTCTGACCTATCAATTTCGCTGGCCGCGCCTCGGGGCATGGGGAGGCGCGGCGCCGCCCTTTTCCGATTGATCCGGTGGCTCGCCCTCGCCGCCGCGCCGACCTTCGCGCTCATGGCCTTGTGGACCACATTTTTTCCGGGGCACACCGACATGTTCTGCACGGCGACGCGGGGCCCATCGCCAATGGGCGGAATGACGATGATGTATCTATTGATGGCCTTGTTTCATGTGTCGCCTTGGCTGAAGCTGATCTTCGGCTCCCCGAACCGCGCTCGCTAATCCGTCGGAGCGCGGTCGGAGTTCCGGCCATCGAAGTCATCATTGGCGCCGGCGGCGCCGGCCTAGCGTGCCGCCGTTCTGAGCATTCATCTCGAGCGGGACCGAGAAGTGACAGTTTTCAAGAGGAAAACCAGCTCGTTTCCGGGCTCTTGGGCGTGCTGCGTCGCGCCGGGAAGAAGACCGTCCGGTGCTTCTCTTCGGCCTCGCGCTTGAGGCGTACGCGCATCAGATCCTTCCAGCCGACGTAGCCGACGAGACGTCCGTCCTGGCGCGAGACGACCGGCAGGTGGGCGATGTTCGCCGTCGACAACCGGTCGGCGACACTGGCGAGATATTCGTCGGGATAGGCGACGGTGACCTTATATCCAGCGAGCAGTTCGCCGAGCGTCGCCGTCCGATGCTTGCCCGTCCGCCGCCAACGCATCACCGCCGGTGGATCGATGACGCCGATGACCTGATTGTCCGTGTCGACGACCGGGAAGCTCGGATGTTGGGTCGCCGGGTCGGTGAGAAAGGCCGCAGCGCCATGCAAAGTCATCGTCGCGGGAAGCGTTTCGACTTTGGTGGTCATCACCTCCTGAACGCGCACTAGGGCGAACGGATCGACGCGATATTCGCGCACGAGGTGATGCCCGCGCCGCGCCACCTTTTCGGTCAGGATCGAGCGACGCATCAAGAGCACCGTTACGGCATGGGCCGTGCCGCAGGCCGCGATGAGCGGCAGCAGGACATGGGTATTGCCGGTGAGTTCGACGGCGAAGAAGGTCGCGGTGAGCGGCGAACGCATAGTTCCGCCCATGGTCGCAGCCATGCCGAGCAGCGCCCAAAATCCCGGACTGCCGCCGGGGAGGACGCCGGCAAGCGCCGCGCCCATCGCGCCACCCATGATCAGCAAAGGCGCCAGCACGCCGCCGGAGGTTCCCGAACCGAGCGCGACGGACCAGATAATGGCCTTGACGAGCAGCAGCAGCAGCGCCGCGGTGAGGACCACATGGCCCTGGAGCATCGCGGAAATATTGTCGTAACCGACGCTAAGCGCCTGCGGCTCGATCAGGCCGCCGAGACCGACGACCAGGCCGCCGAGCATCGGCCACCACATCCAATGGATCGGCAATTTCAAAAAGCCGTCTTCGCAGGCGTAGACGAGTTGCGTCAACAGCGTCGAGAGCAGGCCACTCAGCAGGCCGATCAGAACCCAACCGCCGAGCCCGATCAGCGTCACGTTCACGATTCCGGCGAAGGGAAAGAGCGGGCTCGGCATGTGCAGGTAGCTGCGCTCGATCGCCGCGACGATTGCCGCCACGGCGACGGGGATGAAGCTGCGCGGCGTCCACTCGAAAAGCAAAAGCTCGACCGCCAGCATGATGGCGGCGATCGGGGTGCCGAAGACGGTCGTCATGCCGGCCGCGGCGCCGGCGACCAGCAAGGTTTTGCGCTCGTTGTCGCTGACCGGGAGCATCTGGGCGAAGAGCGAGCCGATTGCGCCGCCGGTCATGATGATCGGGCCTTCCGCGCCGAAGGGGCCGCCGGTGCCGATGGCGATCGCGGAGGACAGCGGCTTCAGGATTGCGACCTTGACATCGAGACGGGAGCGGCCGAGCAGAATCGCCTCGATCGCCTCGGGAATACCGTGGCCGCGGATCTTCTCGCTCCCATAGCGCGCCATCAGGCCGACGATGAGCGAGCCGACAACCGGGATAAGGACGGTCCAAAGGCCGAATGGGGAGTGTTCAAGCTTCAAGTCGGCGAGGCTGAAGCGGCCGAAATATGCGAGATTCGTCACCAGCCGGATGAGCTTCAACAGGATGACGCCGGCGGCCACGCCGGCGCTCGCGACGATGACCGCAATCGCCGCGATCACCAGGACGCGGGAATCCGTTGTAAAATCGCCAAGACTATGGATGCTGCTTTTTGCAGGTTTCATTCGAATATCTTGTAGTTAGAGCTTTGTCGGAACGCGGCGGATCCGGGACAAGGACCAGCGGAACCGACGCGGCGCGACGAGCAAGGCGGCGCGTCGGGCTAAATCATATCGCATCGCGATATAATTTTTGCAAGCTGGGAGCGTTCCAATGGTTTGCAAGGTTACGAGGAAATCCGGGTGCCGGCCGCAAACGATCCTTACCGGGCCGCGGCCCCGTGCTGGCGGTTTGTCTGCTTGATCGGCTAAAGGACAATCATGTCGACCGCGCTCCATAGACCTGTCTGTGATTTGCTGGGCTGCACCGATCCCATCGTGCTCGCCGGAATGGGCGGGGTCGCACGGTCGGAATTGGTCGCTGCCGTCACGGAGGCAGGCGGGTTTGGTTTCCTCGGCATGGTGCGCGAGCCGGTCCCATTGATCCGGTCGGAAGTGGCGGCTTTGCGGGCGCGCAAGATCGAGCGCTTCGGCGTCAACCTGATTCCGGCGTCAACCGACGCCACCTTGCTCGAGGCGCAGGTTGCCGCTTGCATTGAACTCGGCGTCCCCGTCATCAGCCTGTTCTGGGACCTTTCCCTGAAGCTGGTTGCCCGCTTGCGCGCCGCCGGCATCATCGTCGTCTGCCAGGTCGGCTCGGCGGCGGAAGCGCAGGCCGCCGAAGAAGCCGGTGCGCAGGTGCTCATCGCCCAGGGCATCGAAGCAGGCGGCCATGTCCGCGGTGACTGCCCGCTCTTTGATCTGCTTCCCGAGATCGCTGCACGGACCGCACTGCCGGTTCTTGCGGCCGGCGGACTGGCCGATGGCGCCGATCTTGCGGCCGTCCTGTCGCTCGGCGCTGAAGGCGCGGTGTTCGGCACGGCGCTGATCGCGACCGTTGAATCCTTCGCGCATGATTATCACAAGCAATGTCTCGTCGCGGCGAGCGGCGATGATACGGTTCTGACCGACGTTTTCCATGTCAATTGGCCCCGCGGTGCCAAGGTCCGGGTCCTCGCCAATAGCGTGACGCGCGGCGCACGCGGCGATCCGTTTTGCGAAGTCCGCATCGAGATCGGAGCCGAGGGCGCGCGGCCGATCTATCTGTTCAGCACCGACTCGCCGCTGCGTTCGATGACCGGCGACTTCGAAGCCATGGCGCTTTATGCCGGCACAGGAGTGGGGCACGTGGCCGCCATTACCGGCGCGGCGGAGCGTGTGCGCGCCATCGCCGCGGAAGCCATGAGCCTCCTCGACACAAAAGCGGTCGCGGCAGAGACTATCGGACTGGCCTCGCCGGCCTGCTTCGCCGGCGAGGTGGACGAGGCTTACATGGGTTTCGCCGCGCAGGACGAGCTTTTGCTTGCCTTGAACGGCGTGCTCGAATCCGAGCGTGCCGCTGCGCGGGTGGCGCTACGCACAGTGGCCGAGGTGCCGCAGGACCTGAAGCCGCCGGTGATAGCGATCCACCGGGACGCGGCGCGGTGGTGCAATGTTCTCACTCAGGCGATCTATCGTCTTCACGGCACGCCGTCGTCAAAGACCAGCGCGGCCCATGACAAGGCGATGGCGCTGGCCGACGTCGCGGCACGGCTTGGCTTCCTCAACGATGCCCGGCGTGAGGCGGTGGAAAAACTCCATGCGCTGCTGCCGAAGATCCGCGATGCGGCTATCCATGCCGATCTCGTGGCGATGCTCGCCTCCCATCAGCAGAGCATCGATCAGGTCGCAGCGGCGTCGCCTGATCCCGGATCTGCCGGCGGAGGCTGAATGATGCGCCGACAATGCGAGCGAACGCCCGGCCCGAGGTGAGTGAAGCGCGTTCGCTCGAAGCAGATGCTGGTAGACCGTCAACCCGCCTCGCCCCGACGACGCCGACCGCCAGATCGTCTGGCATCCGCTCCCTGAGAAATCGGGACGATTGCCGTGTTCCAGCCGGTTGGATGGCCGGTTTCGTTATCGCCGCGGAACATCAGATCAATGAGATCGGAAGCTCCGTCATCGGCGCATCGTCGTCGTGCCTATGATCTCATGCGTCCCACCGCGCGCTTTGATGCAAATCAATACAACTCAGAGGAAAAGGCGCTGCTTTCACGTTGAGTTCCGCGATGCGGTTTGTTCCAGCGCAAATTAAATACCGGCCGACCCGATTAGAAAGCGGTGAGATTTGTCTGTCACTTTCCTTGCTTATTGAAGCGGTCGCCTATCGGCCTCCCTGGCCGCAGGCATCTCTGGCATAAT
The DNA here is from genome assembly GCF_947646745.1 of uncultured Methylovirgula sp. Lineage (NCBI taxonomy): Bacteria > Pseudomonadati > Pseudomonadota > Alphaproteobacteria > Hyphomicrobiales > Beijerinckiaceae > Methylovirgula > uncultured Methylovirgula sp. Next base: position 10,254 of record NZ_CANSHK010000011.1, read on the forward strand.
GTCCACTTCACAATGGGGGCGTAAGTGGTAGGTTTGATGCCATGACGAGGCGGGGGTTGCTTTTCGCTCTGATTGTGAGCTTTGCCTGCGCAATGCTGTCTCCGGCGCAGGCGGAGAGTGCGTCCCCTGTCGCCGAGCGGGTTCTCGCATGCGCATCGTGCCATGGCGCGCAAGGGCAGGGCACAAACGATGTGTACTTCCCGCGGCTGGCGGGCAAGCCCGCCGGCTATCTCTACCATCAACTCGTCGCGTTCCGGGACAAGCGGCGCAAATATCCGCCGATGAACTATCTGCTGGAGTTTCAGCCTGATGCGTCCTTGCAGCAGATGGCGGATTATTTTGCTTCGCAACATCCGCCGCTGCCCCCAGCCGCGATTCCGGTCGTCAGCCATGATGTCCTCGAAAAAGGTAAGACCTTAGTCACGCAGGGCGATCCGCAGCGCGGGGTTCCCGCCTGCGCGCGGTGTCATGGGCCGTCCTTCACCGGGATGGAGCCCGCCATTCCGGGCCTTCTGGGGTTACGCGCCCGGTATATTGCGGCGCAATTGGGCGCCTGGCGGTACGGAACCCGGACGGCGATCGCGCCCGACTGCATGCAGATCGTCGCCGGGCACTTGACGGAGGCTGACGTGACGGCTGTCGCGGCGTGGCTGTCATCGCTGTCTGCGCCTGCCAATGCGTTACCGCTGCCGCAGGGCAGTTTGGCAATGCCGCTGAAATGCGGAAGCGAACCGAACTAAGGACCGAACGTGGATAGACTGCGTTTTGTGATCAAACTGGGCGGGAGCTGTCTATGGGCGGCGCTTCTGATTGGCCAGCCCCAGGTGAGCCTTGCCGAGTCTTCGCCGTCGCCAGCCATGTCGCTTGTCGCAAAAGGCGAATATCTCGCGCGCGCCGGAGATTGTATCGCCTGCCATACCACGCCCGGGGATAAGCTCTTTGCCGGCGGCCGAGCGATGCTGACGCCGTTCGGGACGCTCTATACGTCGAATATCACGCCGGATCCCGAGACCGGGATCGGCAAATGGACCTCCGATCAATTCTACGGCGCGATGCACACCGGCCGGTTCCCCGATGGCGGCTTGATGTATCCGGCCATGCCTTTCGGGTCTTATACGAAAGTCACGCGCGCCGACAGCGACGCCATCTTCGCTTATTTGCGGACGATCCCTCCGGTGCACCGCGTCAATCGCCCGCACGACTTGGACTTTCCCTATAATAATCGCTCGCTGATCCTTGGCTGGCGTACGCTTTATTTCAATGAGGGGACGTATCAACCGGATCCGTCGAAATCGGCGGACTGGAATCGCGGCGCCTATCTTGTCGAAGGGCTTGGCCATTGCGCGATGTGTCACACGGCCATCAACGCGCTCGGCGGCAGTTCGGAATCGGAAGCCTTCCAAGGCGGTCTGATCCCGATGCAGAAATGGTATGCGCCCTCGCTCACTTCGAACAAGGAAGCAGGCCTTGGCGATTGGAGCATCGCCGATATTTCCGACTTGCTGCGAACCGGGATTTCCCGCCGCGGCGCCGTCTATGGGCCGATGGCGGAAGTTGTCTACAATAGCCTGCAATATCTGTCCGCCGACGACATTCGTGCGATGGCCATCTATCTCAAGAGCCTCGGCGAAGGAGGGCCGCCGCAAGCCGCTGCACCGACGCTGCCGACCGATGAAAGCAGCCTTCTCATGAGTCTCGGCAAGACCGTTTACGACGCGCGTTGCGCATCGTGTCATGGCAGCGATGGCGCCGGCAAGCCGCCGAAATATCCGCCGCTTGCCGGCAATCAGTCGATCGAAATGGAATCGGCCGTCAATCCGACCCGCATGGTGCTCAATGGCGGTTTCCCGCCCGGCACCAGCGGTAATCCGTTTCCTTACGGCATGCCGCCGTTCGCGCAGCTTTTGTCCGATGACGAGGTCGCCGCCGTCGTAAGCTATATCCGCCAGGCTTGGGGCAATCGCGGCACGCCGATCTCTCCGCAGCAGGCGGATGAATTGCGCTCAGCGCCGCTCAACTGAGTTCTTGCCATGATCAATGCAGAGCCCACCGCCGAAAACCCGCCCACACCGGAAAATTCCCGGGTCGAAGAGATTCTAAGCTCTGGACCGAGCGGGGCCTTGGTCGTCGCCGGAATCGCGACGGTCGTCGTCGCAGCGCTCTGGCTCGCATTCTACTTCTTCGTCTTCGTACCGCGTGGGGCTGTTCAATGACATTGGCGTCGGGCCCCGATCATAACGCCAACGCGACGACCGCCGAGCGTGTCGAGCGCCGGTGGGCGGCGCTCTCCGTCGGCCTCGTCGCGCTGATGATCTGCATCGCGGCATTTTCTGGACTTCATTACGAGGTGATGCCGCAAGCGCGCGTGGAAACCGTCGACCCCACCACCTTGAGTCTTTCCGGCGAGTTCATCGAAAGCAATCTCGGCAGCGTTTTCGAGCCTAATGGATCGGTCACGGTCCGGGCCGTCGGCCAACAGTTTTCATTCACGCCCGAGTGCATCGTGGTCCCGGCCGATACGCTGATTACGCTTCGTGCGACGAGTGCCGACGTCGTACACGGTCTCCTCGTCGAGGGAACCAACGTCAACACCATGCTGGTGCCGGGCTATGTATCCGTCATCCAGACGCGCTTCGACAAACCCGGCGAGCACGCAATGCCATGCCAGGAATTTTGCGGGGTCGGGCACCAAGGCATGTGGGGCAAGGTGAAGGTGGTCGATAAAGGCGCCTTTCTCGATTTGGCGAGGACGCGCAAGAGGGTGACCTGTGTTAACCAATAAGCGACTCATTCTGGCGCATTTTGCCTTGGCGTTTGCGCTCTTTGGTTTCGCCCTTCTGCTCGGCGCCTGGCAAATGTTTGTCAGGAGTCCCTTAGACATCTGGAATATCAACCCCGAACTTTATTATCGTTCATTGACCGCGCATGGCTCGATCATGGGCTATGTGTTCCCGACGCTCGTTGCGATGGCGTTTGGCTACGCGATCACGGAAGTCGAATTCGAAAAACCGCTGGTCGGTCTACGATGGGCCTGGGTCGGGTTTGTTCTCGTCGTCATCGGCGCTGTGACGGCCATGGTTCCGGTCTCGCTGGGCCGCGCCTCCGTGCTCTACACATTCTATCCGCCGATGATCGGCAATCCTTTCTACTATGTTGGCGTGGTTCTCGTCGTGGTCGGCTCATGGATCTGGGTCGCGCTGATGGGCGTCAATCTCGCGGTTTGGAAGCGTGCCAACCCTGGCAAGCCGGTCCCGCTCGCGATGTATGCCAATGTCGCCGGCGCGCTGCTTTGGGGCTGGACCGCCGTCGGCGCCGCGATCGAGCTTCTCTTCATGATTCTGCCGGTCGCATTCGGGTGGCGATCAACAATCGATGCCGGGCTGGCGCGGGTTTTCTTCTCGTGGACGTTGCATGCGATCGTCTATTTCTGGCTGATCCCCGCCTACATCGCCTATTACACGATATTCCCGCGGGCGATCGGTGGCCGCATCTATAGCGATCCGATGGCGCGGATCTCGTTCATCACCTTCCTCGTCATCGCAATGCCGATCGGCGTGCATCATCTCTTCGCCGATCCGCAGGTCGGCGCCGGTTTCAAGTTCATGCATTCGGTATTTACGGCGCTGGTTTCGGTCCCGACGCTCATCACGATTTTTACGATTTGCGCGTCGGCGGAAATCGCCGGCCGGCTTCGCGGCGGAAAAGGTGCCTTCGGCTGGCTCGCGGCGCTGCCCTGGTCGAATCCGATCATGCTGGCGACGGCTTTATCGCTTGTGATGCTCGGGTTCGGCGGCGCCGGCGGCCTCATCAACATGACCTACCAGCTCAATGCGAGCATCCATAATACCCAATGGGTCACCGGCCATTTCCATCTCATCTTCGGCGGCGCGGTGGTCATCATGTATTTTGCGATCGCTTATGACCTTTGGCCCCACCTGACGGGACGCGCCTTCGAGGATCAAGGCTTGATGCGCGCGCAATTGTGGCTGTGGTTCATCGGCATGCTGGTGACGACATTCCCTTGGCATTATGTCGGTATCCTCGGCATGCCCAGGCGCATGGCGTTTTTCGATTATTCCAATCTAGCCCTGGCGCCGGAAGCGCTTTGGGTTTCGATCTCTGCCGTCGGCGCTGCGATTCTCGTCACATCGGGTTTCCTTTTCCTCGCTATTCTCATTCGTGGGGCGACTGAGAGAAAGCGCGATCCGGGCCCGTATCGTTTCGCGGTTGCGGTTCACCCGCCGACGTCCTTGCCTCTCGCGCTCAACACCTTTTCGCTCTGGGTCGCTCTGATGATCGGCCTGACCGTGGTGAATTACGGCTTCCCGATTGCGCAACTCATGGCTCTCAAAAACACGTCCGTGCCCGCCGTCTATGTGGGAGTGACGCAATGAGCGAAGCGCCCCTTTTCTCGTTGAGCAACAAATGGTTTACGGCGAGCGTCGGGGCGACGGTCGGCGTGGCCCTCGTTGCGGCTTTCGCGGGTCTCATCTGGTTTCCGCTGGTACAGCCGAACGCAAAATTCGCCGGCATCTGGGACGCAATCTGCAGCGCTGCCGGGGTCCCGCGCGTCGCCTCAAGCGCCTCGCCGGTCCCACCAGCCTTCAAGACGTCGCAGGTCGTCGTGACAACATCAATTTTGGATCACCCGAGCGCGTCGGCGATCGGTGAAGGCGCGACGCTGGCTCAGCGGTGTGCGATTTGCCATGGGGCCGAAGGGATCAGCGGCGCCAATGCACCCAATCTGGCAGGGCAGCCCGCCATCGTCATTTATAAGCAGTTGAATGATTTCAAATCGGGCGCACGCGTCAACGGCGTCATGACGCCCTTCGCCGGTCTCATCAGCCAGACGGAAATCGTCAAGCTCGCTGCCTATTATTCGCATCTCGCGCCCGCCGCGGCTCCTGTTAGCCCACTGCCAAAGCCAAAAATCGTCGTGGAAGGCGTTCCCATGCGCGGTATCGCGCCGTGCGATGCCTGTCACGGCGACATCGCGGAGAAGATCGGCGCGCCGCGGCTCGACGGACAATCCGCCGCCTATATCAAGGCGCAACTGCAAGCCTTTGCGTCAGGCACGCGACATAACGACATCGACGAACAGATGCGCAATGTCGCAGGCCAATTGACCCCGGCTGAAATCAATTCCGTCGCGGACTATTATGCGTCGCTGCATTGACCGTTTTCGTCCGCCGTTCCGCCCATGCGTAATGGCGATACGCTTAAGGCCGTGCACCAAGACGGCTAAAACATCTCCTTCGGGACCCATGTCGAGCCGGCCTTGCGATAGCGTTTCTTGACCGCTCCCCAGGCGATTCGGAACGCTGCCTCTTCTTGGCGCGGATCGCCCTCGTGCTCGGTAAATGCGGCGTCGAAGGCTGCGCGAAAAACATCCTGGGCGTGCGGCGGGAGATGATCGCGCACCGATGCGGGAAGATCATCGTTGCTGGCGTAGGGCATGACCTGATCTCAACGAATGAGAGAAAAGCGTTTTGTCCGATAATCATCGCATAGGGAATTTGCCGGCCGCCGTCGTGCGGTCGAGTACATGACCATGGGCGTCGAGCGCTTCGATCGTCCAGACATAATGATGCACTTCGCCTTCTGGCGGGCAGGGGCCGATGTAGCCGATCGCGCCCTGCGGCACGCTCCGCCCTTCGTAGGCGACCGTGCTGCCGCCGTGATGGAAGTGCGGCGCGTCCTGATCGTGCATCGTGAAGCGCAGGGTCTTCGTTTCCGGCGGCGCATCTGAAATGGTGAAGGCGGGGGAGATTTTTTTGCAGGCCGGAATGCCGGCCCAGGAGAACGAAACTTTCATGGCGAAAGCCTCCGGCGCGATGAAGAAGACGAACGACAAGGCGATTAAGGCCGCTGCGCACCGTCTGGCTGTGATTTTTGTATCCATCCGGTCACCGTTCCCAGCCTCTTTCGACGGCGCGGCAATCGGCATGTACGGGATCACCGCGTTATGGTCCCCTCGCTGGCGACGAATCGAGACGAAAGCGTCGCTTCTCGTGAAATCGCCGATGCCGGTTGCAGGAGTCGAACCCGGTCTAGTGATTGCAAGTCACTATAGTGCCGTTTCGGGCGATGTTCCAGGATGACTTAAATGCGTTGGCGAGCGTCGACTTGAGTTGGGTCCGAACCACGAGCGTTATTGGCTCAGCGCGGCGATGCCCGCTTTCGCGATGAGTTCATCATGGTCGGGCCGATCGCCGGAGACGCCAATGGCGCCGACGATCTGCCCGTTCACTATGATCGGCATGCCGCCGCGCATGAGTACAAAGCCGCGGGCGGACAGCGCTGCCGGCCGCGATCGGTTTATGGCATCCTCAAGCGCGCCGCTCGGTTTCCGAAAGAGGGCTGCTGTGCGCGCTTTGCCCGGCGCAAGTTCGAGGCCGGCGAGGATGGCGGCATTGTCCATGCGCTCGAGAATGATCGCCAGGCCCTCGCTGTCGACCACGGAGATGACACAGGGCCAATTCTCGGCCTTTGCCTTTGCTTCTGCAGCCGCCACAATCGCACGCGCCGCGTCGAGCGTAAGAATCGGCTGGGTGGGGAGCGGCGCCGACAGTGCAGGGCCCGCGCCGAGCCTAGTCACGAACACCACTGGAAGGATGAGATGGCGAAGGTGTCGAAGCATGACCATTCTCCCTAGCGTTCGTCCGGCCTAAACATCAGGCGAAATTTCGGTCATCGCCACTGGCCAATGATGTCCCGTGCCAGGTCGGGCAGGGTGGCGCCGATCGCGTTGGGCTGCGGCAGACCTGGGATGGGCAGGACGGCGTTGCCGAGCCGCGTGATGAGGCCACCCGCCATGCCTGCCGCTCGGCCACCGATGGTGTCCCAGACGTGTGCGGCAACCATGCAGCAATCGGCCGGCGCGACTTCCAGGTCCTGGGCAACGAAATGGTAGGTCGATCCCGCCGGCTTGTAGGCGCGACAGTTTTCAATACTGTATTGTTTCACGAAGAAGCGATCGAGGCCGGCGTTCTGCAGCGGCGTTTTTTCCCCGGGCGTCATGGGTGAATTGGTTAGCGTCACCATGCGGAAGCCCGCGTCCTTCAGCAATTGCAGTCCTTCCTCACAATCCCCGTGCGCTGGCATGGTCCTCATCGCTTGACGCAGTGCCTTGGTGTCCTGGGGTGTGACGTCAATTCCGTGAATTGTGCCAACCATCTCGAAGCATCCGGCGCCGATCGCCCAAAAATCCGCGTAAAGGCCGGACAGAGTGATGGTCATCGAATACATGAACAGATGACCGAGCCACTCGCGCATCACCTTTTTGTCGCCAAAGACTCTTTCGAACAGCGGGTTCATCGCTTCGAAATCGAGCAAGGTCTCATTGACATCGAAAATAAGCACGGATGGCTTTTGGGCCGGCCATCTGTCCTTTTCGCGAAGAACGGGGTTGCGCGACATAAGCACGACCTCCTTGGTCTTGAGCATCGGTCAGGGCGTGCCTCACTCAAAACGCCGGAGCAGCCCATAAATCCTCGTTATCCGGCCGCCCCGGCGCCGCAACCGTCCGGAAGCGACGGTCAGTCCTGGTCGCCGGAATTTGCCGTGTAACGGAGCGTATCCAGATGCAGAGCCTTGCGCATGTCGGCGACTTGCCCCGCCGATACGGGCGGCGCTTGGTTCCCAAAGCTGTTGCGAATGTAGGTCGCGACGTCCGCTGTTTCGCTGTCGGTCAGCTTCCAAGCGAAGCTCGGCATGCTGAGTGGGCTCGGCCGCGACGGACTGACACCGATCCTGCCGCCGGCGAGAATGAGGTGCAGGACGCTCGACGGATCATTCTGCTGAACCACGGCGTTTCGGCCGAGCGGTGGAAAGAAACGGGGTTGACCAACGCCGCTCTCCAAGTGGCATGCGGTGCAGGCATCCGAATAAATCGCCGCGCCGCGCTTCATCGTTTCGGCGTCGGCCTGCTGAGCGTCGGGTGTCGAGCTCTCGGGCAAAGACTTGAGATAGACCGCGATGGCACGGCGGTCCTGGTCGCTCATCAGCGACGTCGAATAGGTGATGACATCCGCCATCGAGCCGCCGGCTCCAGCCCGGGCATTGCGCCCCGTCCGGAGATATTCGGTTATATCGGTTATCGACCAGCTTCCGAGACCAGTCCGACCGTTAGACGTCAGGTCCGGCGCGACCCAATTTTCGAGCTTGCCGCCGACGAAGTCGCGCCCCGATTGGTCGGCGCCAAGAGAGTTCTTCGGCGTGTGACACCCGCCGCAATGAGCGAGTCCGGTAACGAGATAGGCGCCGCGGTTCCATTCCGCGGATTGGTTTGGGTCCTGTTCGAAGGCCTTGGCGTGCAAGAACAACAGGTTCCATTCCTTCACCAGGAATCGCACATTCAGCGGAAACGGCAGGCGATTTGGCGGCGGCCTATAGCGCACCGCGGGAACCGTCTTCAGATAGGCGAAAATGGCGTCGTCGTCCTCCCGGCTCGCCTTCCGAAACCAGGGATAGGGAAAGGCGGGATAGAGATTCTCGCCCTTCGCACCAATGCCGTCGTGCATGGCGCGATAGAATTGATCGGCACTCCAGGCGCCGATGCCGGTGTCACGATCCGGGGTGATATTTGAGGAATAGATCACTCCGAATGGCGTCCTTAAGCCAAGGCCGCCGGCCAGCGGAGCTCCCCCCTCGCGCAAGTGGCAAGACATGCAGTCGCCGACCGCGACCAAATACTGACCGCGACGCAATTGCGCCGCATTGGGGGCTGTGTCGGCGATCGGCTGCGTCAGGAGTCCGCTTGCGGTCGCCGTCATAGCCGCGCGAGGCGGCGGCGCGGCAATTTGGCCCGACGCCACGCCGGTGAGGGCAACGACGGCAACGGTGGCCGCACTGATCGAGACGGTTCTACCTACGCCCGCAAAACGGTTCATGACTCTAGCCCTGCACCAATGCGCCCGGATGCTTCAGATAGTCCGACTTGATTTTCGCAGCCGAGAAATAGGCGAGCGCCGCGACCGTATTGGTGGGGTTGTAGCCGGCGTTCTGCGGAAAGGCGCCCGCACCCATGACGAACAGGTTGGGGACGTCCCAGCTCTGTAGGTATTTGTTGACGACGCTGGTCTTGGGATTGTCGCCGGTAATGGCGCCGCCGGTATTGTGCGTGGTCTGATAGGGGACGACGCTCCAAGGGCCCTTGCGATAGTTCTTCTTGACGCCGATCGCCCCGTCCATGCGCAGCCCAACCTCAGCTGCCCTATCCACAAGGTAGTTCGCCATCTTCCGCTCGTTGTCGGTAAAATCGAACGTCATCCGCAGCATCGGCTGCCCAAACTTGTCGCGATAATTTGGGTCGAGGTCGAGATAGTTGCCGCGATGGCTCATGCAGGAACCGTGGCAACTGATGTAGGAGCTGCGCAGGTAATATTGCGCCGCGGCTTTCTTCCACGCGAGTCCCCAATCCGGCGTTCCCTCGGGCGTATAGATCATCTCGATCGGCCGTCCCCCCGTGGTCATTGAGGCGATATAGCCGCCGCCGATGAAGCCGAGACCTGTGTGGTCGAAGTTGTCGCCGTTATACTCGTCGATCACCGAGGCCAGAGCGCCAGCCCCGATAAAGGGATTCATGATCTTGTCTTTGTAGAAGACGTTTACGGAGCCCATGGATTGATAGGCGTAGTTCTTGCCGACCACTCCTTCGCCGGTGTTGGGGTCGTAGGGCTTGCCGATCTTCGACAACAGCAGAATCCGCACAACGTGCAAAACGTACGCGGACAGGATCACAATGCTTGCCGGTTGGAAGAATTCCTCGCCGGCGCTGTTGACATAGGTAACGCCTGTGGCGGTCTTGCCGTCGGCCGTCGTCTCGATCTTGAGAACTTCCGACTCCGTCTTCAACGTAAAGTTCGGCTTCGCCATAAGGTAGGGCAGGATGGTGGTCTGCGGGCTCGCCTTGGAATAATTGCCGCAGCCGAATTTCTCGCAGAAGCCGCAAAAGGTGCACTTGCCGAGCTGCGCCCCCAGCGGATTTACATAAGCTTGTGAGACGTTGCCGGTCGGGTGGGGGAACGGTTTATAGCCAAGCGACTTCGCTGCCTCTGCGAACATGGCCGGGCTTGCCGGCCAGGCAAGCGGTGGATTGGGATATTCGCTTGACCGGGGGCCTTCGAACGGGTTGCCACCGTCCTGGATCTTGCCGTTCAGATTGCCGGCTTTGCCGGAGCAACCGCACAGCTTTTCGAATTGATCGTAATGGGGTTCGAGCTCTTCCCAGCTGTGCGGATAGTCCTGGATGGTCATGTCGTAGGCCGTAACCGCGGCCTTGCCGTAGCGCTGGAGATTGTGACTGTAGGCTTTCAGATCCGAGGGCAGGAAACGCCAGATCTGAGCGTTCCAATGAACGCCACCCGAGCCGACGCCGGTGCCAAGCAGAAACGAACCCAAATGGCGCATCGGCAGAGCTTGCTGGCGCGTATTGTTGCGGATGGTGAGCGTGTCGTCCGCCACATTCTGGAAGAGATGATGGCGCCACATGTAGCGCAGCTCGTCTTGGGCGAAGCCCGTGGCAAAATCCGTCGGCGTATCGCGCCACGGACCGCGTTCGAGCGCGAGCACGTCCAGACCTTCATCCGCCAATTGCTGCGCCATGATCGCGCCGGTCCAGCCGAATCCGACGAGCACGACATCGACAGGCTTAAGCCTCGTGGTCATCGGCTCAGCCCTCCGTCCAGCCGGGCCGGCCTTTGAAACTCACCGGCGGATAGGGAACCCGCTCATTGTGCCGGCCAACCCACTCGGAATAGTCGTAATGCGCGCCGGGGAAACCGATCATCTTCCACGCGGCCATGTCTTTGTTGCCACCATAGATGGGGTCGGAAAAATAGCCTTCCTTGGTGTTTTGCAGCAGCATGGCGAAGAAACTCTTGGCATCAACGCCGCCGTCGAGTTCAATGGATCCGTCCTCCAGTCCCTTCAACACGACATCCTGATCGGTCGCCGCGAGCTCGGAGAAAGCCGCCCCATTATGGCGTCCGCCAGTGTAGCGTTCGATCGCTGCTATAGCGCCGCGATAGAGCTGCGCCGGGCTGAAGCGGCTTTGATAGCCTTGCGTTGGCACGCCCTTGGGCCAAGGGCCGCCAAGGTAGTAATGGTCGCCGCGGCCAAACGGGCCGGCAAGCTGGCGATCGATGAAGAAGGGAACATTAGCCTCGACCGCACTTGGGCCGGTTGAATCCGCTGGTATCAGGCGATTGGTCGCCGCCTCAATGAAGGCCTTCTCCTTCGCCGTGAAGAACTTGAAATCCGTCCCGACCACCTCCGGCGGAGAATCCGCCGCACCTTCTTGCCAAGGGACGGCGCCGCGATATGTTGCCGGCGGCGCTCCCAGCTCTCCGTCATGGAGCTGCGGGGCCGCAGAGGCGGCGCCAGCTGCGCCGACGATGGCTCCGCCGATCAAAAACCCTCGGCGGTTGACTGTTTCACTCGTCACGGAGACGCTCCTTCCACCAGTGCGTGGACGTCGTTTAAGGGCTTGGCGCAGCACCGCCATATTCCGCGGCATCCCGACATACTCACTATGCGGGGAGCGTGCTCGAACGGGTCTCCACTCGCAATCTCTCAAATGGCTTAGCGTTGCCATACTTTGGTGTGGGTGCGATTTGCGTTGCTCTTCCGGATCGCCCGAAATGAAGCAACGAGTTGAATGAAGAGTCGAAATTATCTTCTTGCAGAGTCCCGGGCGGAACACCCAATGAAATGGCATTGTGATCATCTAGAGAAATCTAGCCATCTCATCATCCGGAGCCATCGGCTTTGCCGCTGGCGGGACGCTTAGGCTCGAACAAATGTTCTAAGACCCCTCAAAATTCAGAAAGCGTTCTCCAAGTATGACGACCGATATTCATGTGCGCTCTCAAGGGATATCGCCGAGCGTGGCTCGCATCATAACGGCCAGCCTTATCGGCACGGCGATCGAGTTTTACGATTTTTACATCTTCGGTACGGCTGCGGCACTCGCGTTCGGACAGATTTTCTTTCCCTCGCACTCACCGAATGCTCAAACGCTGGCTGCATTTGCGACCTTCGGCATTGCCTTCCTGGCGCGTCCCATCGGCTCGGCTCTATTCGGCCATTTCGGTGATCGTCGCGGGCGAAAGTCTACGCTGGTCGGTTCTCTGCTCTTAATGGGCATCTCGACCACGCTGATTGGCGCGCTTCCGGACTATTCCGCTGCAGGTCTATGGGCACCCGTCGCGCTCTGTCTTCTGCGCCTAACCCAAGGCGTCGGTCTTGGCGGCGAATGGGGCGGCGCCGCGCTGCTTGCGGTGGAAAATGCGCCAAACGATCGTCAGGCATGGTTTGGCATGTTCCCCCAGCTTGGTCCGCCGCTTGGCTTTCTCATGGCGAATGGGCTCTTTCTTCTGCTGTTCCGGTTTCTAACGGACGGGCAGTTTGCCGCATGGGGCTGGCGCATCCCGTTTCTGCTGAGCGCGATTCTAGTCGCACTCGGGCTTTATGTGCGGGTTCAGCTGTCGGAGACGCCGGCCTTTGCGCAACTCGCCGCGCGCAATGCGCGGGTGCGTGTGCCGCTCGGCATCTTATTGCGCGACCATTCAGTCCATTTGGTGCTGGGTTCGCTCGCGATGGTCGTATGCTATGCCATTTTCTATGTTTCGACAGTCTTTGCGCTCAGCTACGGCACGCGCATCGGCCATATTCCTCAAGAGAAGTTTCTCGGTCTTCTGTGCGTCGCGATCACCTTGATGGCCATCGTAACGCCGCTCTCCGCCTTTTTGTCGGATCGTTTTGGCTGCCGTCCGATTTTGATGCTCGGCTCGGCATTCGCTGCGCTTTCGGCCTTTTCCATGCAACCCTTGCTCGGAGGTGGCGGCACGGCCGGCGCCTTGGCCTTTTTGTGCATAGAACTCGGGTTGATGGGCTTTCTTTTCGCACCTATGGGTGCATATCTGCCAAGCCTGTTTCCGGCAGCGGTGCGCTATACCGGCGCCTCCGCTACCTATAACCTGGGCGGCATTCTCGGTGCTTCACTCGCACCCTATATCGCGCAGCTTCTTCTGGCGCGCGGCGGCCTCGCCGCTGTCAGTGTCTACCTAAGCTGTGCGGCAGTCATAAGCCTCTTCGCGGTTGTGTTGCTCCGACCGCGCGCGTGAGCGAGCCGCGGCGGCGAGGAGGCTGTTGGCAAAACGCGCTGATTTCGAACGTCACGATTGCTGACGGTCTTGTGAAGAAACGCTTCTAATGAACGCTGCGCCGCTGGACAGACTCTCCGGCGCAAATTGTGCTGCGCGCGAGCCGTTGCGAGCCTGCGATGTTCGAGTTGGGCCGATAAAGCGGACGCGATAACGGTTTTGTGAAGAGAGCGCGGTGTAACAAATGCCGCGCCCGCTCGAAAGAATCAGCGATGACCGGCTCAACGGAACCGCGATATGTCGCTGCTTAAAAACGCCGCCGTCGCTGGCGACATTGCCGTACCGTCCGATCGTGCGATCGGGCGGCGCGGCATATTCGCCGCGCTACGCAAAAAATTTGATAAGGCCGGCCAAGGCGAAGCGTTTTACCGGCACAGACTTCCGATACGGATTACGCACTGGACTAATGCCCTTTGCATTCTCGTCCTCTTGGCAAGTGGCCTCAACATCTTTAACGCGCATCCCCGGCTTTATTGGGGTCAATACGGTGCCGATGCCGATAAGCCAGTTTTCTCAATAGCCACGGTCGACCGCAACGGCGGCACATACGGGGTAACTCAGCTCGGTCCTTGGCATTTCGACACGACGGGCGTTCTCGGCTGGTCAAAATGGCACGGTCATTATGTCGCCCGCGGCTGGCCGGCTTGGCTGACGATCCCGAGCTTTCAGGATCTTGCCGACGCGCGCCACTGGCATTTTTTGTTTGCGTGGGTGCTGGCGTTCAATGGGCTCGCTTATCTCGGCTGGAGTCTGTTCTCGCGCCATTTTCAGAAAGATATCTTGCCGACAGTTTCGGACATCAAAGCGATCCCCCATTCGGTGATCGAGCACGCCAAGTTCAAGCATCCGACCGGCGAGGCGGCCAAGCGCTATAACCCGCTCCAGCGGCTCGCCTACCTCGGCGTCATTCTGCTCATTTCGCTGATGGTGCTGACCGGACTGACGATGTCTCCGGGCTTCAACGCCGTATGTCCGTGGTTGCTTGAGCTTTTCGGCGGCCGCCAGTCGGCTCGCAGCATTCACTTCCTCAGCGCATTCTCGATCGTGCTGTTCGTTACGATTCATCTCGTTGAGGTCGTCTTGGCCGGGCCGATTAACGAGGTCCGCTCAATGCTCACGGGCATTTATGTCGTACCGAAGGACCATGAGAAATGAGCGCGGGGACTCTAACGCGCCGCGCGGCCATTCTGGCCGGCTTCGGCGGCGCCGGTGCGTTGATTTGGAATGTCAACAACATCACGCTGAATCCGAGTTTCACGCGTGTCTATCAAACGGTCGAGGACTGGACGCGCATCAGTCAGCGGGCATTGCAGCATACGGGTGGTTTGGCGCCCGAATATACCGAGGCCGATATCTCGCCAACATTCAAACCGAATGGGACTTATGATCCCGGCGGCGCCGAATACAATGCGCATGTCGCGCAGAATTTCGTCAATTGGCGGCTGCAGATTGACGGCCTTGTCGGTCATCCGCTGTCGCTGTCGCTCGCGGACTTGCGCAAGCTTCCGGCCAGGACGCAGATCACGAAACACGATTGCGTCGAAGGCTGGACGGCGATCGGCAAGTGGACGGGCGTTCAACTCGGTATGCTCCTGAAGGCGGCCGGCCTCGCCGCGAACGCGCGATACGCCGTTTTCCATTGTGCCGACAATCTGACTGGCGAGCCAGCGAAGGGCGGCGAACAAAGTCCAGGTCAATATTATGAGAGCGTCGACCTTGTCGATGCGTTCCATCCGCAGACGCTGATCGCCTACGATTTGAACGGCAAGCCTCTCGGCGTCCCGCATGGCGCACCGCTTCGTCTGCGCGTCGAGCGCCAGCTTGGATACAAGCAGGCCAAATACATCCGGCGCATCGAGATTGTCGAAAGCTTCAAGCATATCGCCGGAGGCTTCGGCGGTTATTGGGAAGACCGCGGCTACGAGTGGTACGCCGGTATCTAAACGCGATGCCGGCACCAGCGTGGCAGAAGTCTAAGGCCGATTCGAATTCCCGTTGAGGGAAATGCCCCTGAGCCGGGCCACAGGGCTCTGAAGGAGAATCCACATGTTGCGTTCCATCAAAGCAATCACGTCTTTTGTAATCCTCAGCGCGTGTCTGTCCGGCGCCGCATTCGCGCAGGCCTCAAGCACGGATTCGATGTCGGGTAGCCATTCGTCGGGTTCGATGTCCGGCGGGTCGATGACGGGCAGCCATTCTTCCGATTCGATGTCGAGCGATCACTCGAGCGATTCTATGACGGGCAGCCATTCTTCCGACTCGATGTCGAACGGGCAATCGAGTGGTTCCATGTCGAACGGTCATTGACCGATCCGATTGCACGGGAAGCTCAGGGCGGTCGATGGATAATCGGCCGCCCATGACATTATTTTTCTGCGGTGAAAATGGTGGATCTTCCCGGCTTTTGTAGCGCCCCCGCTATAGTTGACGCGGCGCAGCATATTGGTTCGATGGCTTGCGCTGATTATTGGCTATACCGCTACCAAACGCTTATCGTGGGAGCGGGAAGCATCATCGCGGCTGGCGTAGCGGCATTTCTGCTCTCGCTGCAGCTCTGGCAAATACGCAATCAGACGTCGATAGCAATCGGCGATCTCGCTCCGGATTTTATATTGCGACGCGCGCGTCCTGAGCAGCAACATGAATTCGAGATCGATATTATCAATCAAAATCGAAGGCCTATCGAGGTGTTGGCGCTTCGGGTTGTCTCCCCGGATCACATCAGCTTTGCGATCCCTTACGATGAGCAACTGCCTTCGAGGACGCTTGACCCGATGCGCGAAGCAAAATTCAGCGGATTCGTCATTAAAGGCTCGCCGCCGGGGACCCCTCAATTCAGCCAAAGAACGTTGAGGGCAGGGTTGTTCCATGACCCAAAGCATAAAGTCGAAAGCGTCGACCTGATCATGGAAGTCTATTTTGAGATTTTGGGCACCGCGAGCAGACAGGCGCAAACATGCTTGCTGGCAGACGTCGAGGTTCGTTACGCCGATCTAACAAACGTTCTAATATAATTGGTTGGGCTTACGTGGCCGAGGCATTGTGCCGGCCCATACGGGCAGAGGAGCAAAGGATACGTCCGGACCTCACCTCTGACCGTCTAAAATATGTGCTATCCGAGCGAGACTTGCTACCGATTTGAGGCCAAGCTTTCGCATAGCGTTGCCGCGGTGCATTTTTACCGTCACTTCGCTTATCGATAGTTCGGTCGCAATGTGCTTGTTCATGCGCCCCGCCGCTACGAGTGCCGCCACTTGACGTTCGCGAGGTGTCAGCGATGCGCACCGCTTCCGCAATTGAGCTGCCTGCGCAGCTTCTTCGCGACGGCCTTGATCGATTCGAACAGCCGTCGCGACAGCATCCAGGAGGTCTTGGTCTCTCGGTGGCTTTGAAAGGAAGTCAATGGCGCCGGCCTTCATGCCCTTTACGGTCATCGGAATGTCGCCATAGGCAGTCATCAAAATAACTGGCAGGCCGACGTTAAGTTGATTGAGATATTCTTGAAGCTCCAACCCGCTCGTTCCCGGCATCCGGACATCCAATACCAGACATGTCGGAACATTGGGCAGCTCGGCGTTGAGGAAATCCGAAGCTGACTTATAGAGGGCGACCCGGTAACCCATCGATTGGAGCAAATTTCCGAGAGCCTCGCGAACGAAGAGGTCGTCATCGACGACATTGACGCAGGGCGAACAAGATATGTGCGTTTGCTCGCCGTCGCGGGAACGAATTGGCGTCCCGGGAAGGCCGAGTTGATCGTTGTTTCCTGCGTTCTGCCCTCGGCCGGTCATCCACGTCTCCGCAAGAACCTGAAACTATGCTAGATCCAGGCCGTGGCACACTAATTATCAAACGCGTACATGACAAGTTATGAAAGCGGCTTGGGACAGTATTTATGGTCAACCGTCCGACTTCGCGTCGCCGGCAAGCCGATGCTCGCCTGCGTCCGTGCAATAATTTAAGCTTGGTGGCTTGAGCGTAGGTTTAGCCCGCTGTCGCTCAATAATCGGGCTCTGGGCCATGATCGTGCTCTCCGCGTAAATCGGCACGCGTGTTCCGCGTTGTTAGAGCACTCCGAGCGGCGTTTTTTCGAGCCTCTGAAGCTGAGTCGCCGCAGAGTGTTCAATCAATCTGATCACCCATACGAAGGTATAGCGAATCCTCTTCTCTCTACGAGATTGTAACCCAAAAGGTCGCCGCGGTAGAGTGATGACGCAGCGATGATCGCGGACCACAGACGGAAAGACGCCCAGAGGCTTGCCGTCACGCATGTCGCCCATTCTGAATGCTTAGACGTCGCGATGATTAGCAGGTCTTGCGCCGAATAGGGACGGTAGGGGAAAGAATTGAATTCTCTCATTAGCAAGTTGTCGGAGAGTGTGCTCCTGAAGGGCGATCTAGCCTTTCATTTACTCCGAGCGTCGATGGTATTTACGTTCTACATTTTCTGCTATCAAAAATGGTATAGTTTCGAAGCGCATCAGATCACACCGTTTATTGCGCACAGCCCACTCGTGTTTTGGTTGATTCCGGCGTTTGGCGTGCGAGGTGCCGGCTTTTTTCTGGGCACGACCGAGATGATTTTCGGCACGCTAATTCTTCTCGGATTCTGGAATCACAAGCTTGGCGTTCTCGGTGCCATCGGATCGATCATCACATTCCTTGGAACAGTAACGATCATCCCATTCCTGCCGAACGCCTGGGCGCGGGAGGCGGGCGGTTTTCCGGCGATGTATTTGCCGGTTGCGTTCTTGATGAAGGACGTGGTGATGCTCGCCGTCTCGATTCTTCTGCTGAGGTACGATGTCGAGGCGGCAGCCGCGACGATGTCGCCGGTTACCAAATAGAGGCGTGGGCGCGACGCCGCGAACCTCCATCTCGATCGCCTTCATTCTATCTGCCGGCAAACATCGCCGGCGCGAATGAAGCCGACGTCCTCGCCGCGATTTGTTTCCAGAGAGATCATGCTGACCTACGTGAAGAGCGATAGAGGCGCCCCTGTTCACGTCTTGATAAAGGCGATGGATTCCGCTGTGGCAGGGATCCGCTGGGTCGCGCGCCCGTCGTTGGCGCAGCTGCTTCTTCGTCTAGCGCTGGCAGTGCCGTTCTGGGACTCGGCTACCGAGAAATGGGGCCACGCTTTCCGATTGCATAGCACGCCGCTCTACGCGTTTGCCGACGAGATCAAGTTCTATTTGCCGGGAGGACCTTATAATTTTTCTGCCTCGGCGACGATGGTGCTTCTGTTTCGCTGCATCGAAATCATATTCCCGCTCTTACTCGTCCTTGGCCTCGGGACGCGTTTTGCCGCGGCCGGCCTTCTTCTCATTGCGTATCTTGCGGAGCTCTCGGCACCGGGCGACTGGCCAATCGAGATGACATGGCTCGCCATGGCGCTGGGCGTCATGGCTTGGGGACCGGGTCGATTATCCCTTGACCGGACGTTTCGATCGGCGCTGGTCAGTGCTGCAAGGGGTGATTGCGCGAAATCGTTGTAGGGCCCTGGGACTCGAACAGAGCTGGTCGCGTTGAACGCGCCACTCTCCAAGCCGATCAGGCCCGCGCCCCTTTTGCGACCGACTTCGCCTCATCTGGAGACCTATACGAAGGTATGGATCTACCAGTCCCATCCGAGAGATTGCGCCAACACCCCTGGCACCCCAAGGTGCGGGAGGGCCAAGACTCATTGCTTCGTCCTGGAATCCGTCGGCCGGCGGCTTCCCTAAAATGACGGGCAACGTCTCCTTTCTAATGAAAGACGTCGCGCTGCGCGCCGTTTCGATCCACCTGTTTAAGCAGGATCTCGCACGCGAATCTTGCATGAATGAGATTGGCGTGTCGCAGCGTGGCCGGTCGCCGCGATCAATATGATTGAAACACGAGGAGGGAGTGCAAATGAAACGGTTGTGTATAGCAATACTGGCAGCAGGCCTGTTGGCCATCGCCGGCAGGTCCTATGCCGTGAATATTCAAGAAACGGTCGAGATGATTACGCACGCCGATTTGGTGATGAAGGACGGCGGTACGATGCATGCTGATGTCGTCAAGATGAACGGCAAAATGTATATCATGGTGCCTGTCGATGATTTGCCGGACTATCTGCATCAGCAGATTCTGAAGGTTATGCCTTAATAGGCATTACGCCGCCGCATGACATTCGGGTTCCTGTCTGGGACTTGATACGACCAAATCAGCTTCACAGCGGACACGCTGTGAAGCGCTTTTGTGTTTTCCGGACAGCGACGCCGTGACGACCCGGACCGAGTCGCAAGTCTGTGGACACCTGATACTCCTATATCTGCTTGTCCAATCATCGCGGGTTTGAGGAAGCCGGTCGCGCCGGCCCGCTCCGAGACCTTTCCGCAGGTGAAAGAGCCCATACAAAGGTGTTAGGTCGGCTAGCACATTTGAGAGATTGCATGCCGTGAGTTGCTGATCGCATGATGGTCGCACTCGAGGCGCCACCTTGTTACACAAGCCGAGTCGGGAAGACCACATAATGAGCGGCGGCAGCGCCATGCTGCGATCGTCGCTCGAGAATTTGTGCGCAGAATCGCTTCGAAGCGGCCTCGGTCTGGGCACCGATCCGAATGGAAATAAGGCTATGTCGACGCGACTGAGCGACACAGGAAGACATTAAGGAGCGATGCCGTGAATTCTCCATCTGACGAAATCGATCGCGGCCGCCGTCATATTTTTACGACGGCGGCGGTTGCGATCGCCGCTGTACAGCTTGGCATTCCGGATTTCGCGGATGCGAAACCTCGTGGCGGAAGAAATGCCGTCAAACGTCTAGCAGCGCTGCCGGGGCGGGCGGAGATCAGCGTCGTCCTCGTCCACGGTGCATGGGCAGACGGATCTGGCTGGGACCGCGTCATGTCCTTGCTGCGGACCGAAGGGCTGAAGACGATGGCAGCCCCGATTCCGCTGACGTCACTGTCGGACGACATCGCCGCGCTGGACCATGCACTGGAACGGACCACCGGACCCGTGGTGCTTGTTGCGCATGCCTATGCGGGCGCCGTCATAGGAGCATGCCGCAACGAAAGAGTGCAGTCTCTGGTCTTCTCTAATGCTCTCGCACCTGATGAGGGCGAAACGGTTGCGAAGGTATTCTACCGGGATAAGCCGGACTCTCATGCACCGAATCTCACGCCGGACCGATACGGCCTTCTTTGGATGCCGAATGAAGCGTTTGGCGCGGCTTGGTGTCAAAACGCCTCGGCCGAAGAGGCAGCGCTTCTTGCCGCGGCGCAGCGTCCGATTGCCGTCGCCTGCATTCAAGAAAAGGCACCGAAGCCGACTTGGCGAGCAATGCCTTCATGGTACCTTGTTGCCGAAGACGACAGGATGATTAACCCAGCGACACAGCGATTTCTGGCAAATCGGATGGGCGCGCGGATTCGGTCCGAAAAGGTGGATCATGCGGCGCTGATCACCGCGCCGAACGTGGTGGCCGGAATCATTGTTGAGGCCGTTGCCGGTCTGGCTACGGATCCCAACAAGGCGACGTCGAGCGCGCCTCAGCACGGCTGATCCGGTTAGCAGCCGAGGTGACATCCTAAGAGGGGCCACCCTGATAAATCGGTGCAGCCGCCGTGGAGACGAGGTCTCGATTATCGGCCTTTGGCGCGCGAGAACCTGGCAGAAATGCGCCGCGGGGAAGGCGATGGCGTTTCATCTTGTAACGTCAAAGTCGCGGCGGCCGCCGAAAAATAAAATACCCATCACAAGACAAAAGTATCGGCTCGCGACGATTGGTCTAACTGACCTTATAGATACTCGCAAATCGTGGAACGCGTTGACGTGCGGCGCGGGAGCCGCCTGTGCCTCCATCGCACGTCGCCATAGTCGACGCGTTACCGTTGGCGAGAGCCGAAAGTGTCTTCAGACCGCGATGAATGTTGACTTTAACGACCGCGGACGTTTGGCCGGTCAATGCGGATGCATCTTGGATGCTGATACCTTGAAGCTTGACGAGACGAATCACGTCTGCCTGGGCGGGCTTGAGGCGCCTGATAAGTTTATCGACGCACCCGGCCGCTGCCAATAGCTCCTGGCGGTCCTCGATCGAAATCCTTTCGTCGAGTGGCACCTCTTCATGCCGGGATGCCGCTCTGAGGTAATCAATCCACTTATTGCGTGCGATTGTCACGACCCATGGACCAAATGGCTTCGATGGCTTGTAGCTGTA
The DNA here is from genome assembly GCF_947646745.1 of uncultured Methylovirgula sp. Lineage (NCBI taxonomy): Bacteria > Pseudomonadati > Pseudomonadota > Alphaproteobacteria > Hyphomicrobiales > Beijerinckiaceae > Methylovirgula > uncultured Methylovirgula sp. Next base: position 31,614 of record NZ_CANSHK010000011.1, read on the forward strand.
TAAGCCGAGGTGAATAGCGAGAAGCGCCTCCTGTCTGGCATCTTCGGCAGCGGAATGTGGAAGCCGCCGCGCGTAGTAGCGACGAAGCCACGAATCCAACTCACGCAGAAGACTGTCGTAAGCGTCGGCGGCACCGTTTTGAGCCGCCGCCATCAACAAGCCCCAACGCTCGCAACGATAATCCCATGGCGGCTTCTTGAGCTGCGATTGAGTCGCGCGCGGAGTGAAATTCTCTTGGCGTTCTCTTTGAGAAGCGCCAATGAAGGCCACCGAGGCACGATCTTCAACGCCGCTCATGGGGTAAGCTCATGGCTAGCTGATTTAAGAGAGTCGCTGTCTCCAGCGGCTTTCGAAGAAGGCATTGCGCTCCGATCGACATCGCGACATCGTCCAGATGACTTTCTAAGAGTCCCGTAATTAAAATAACCGGAATCGTGCTCCCATTTGCACGGAGCTCTTGGACAAGCGTCAGGCCGCTTGTCCCAGGCATATGTATGTCGGCGATTACGCAATCGAAATGGAAACGATTGAGGCAAGCGAGAAACGGTTCGGCGGAAAGAAAGAGCTCAACCCGATATTCATTCGCGCGCAGAAAATCTCCGATCGAACTGCATAAGTCATCATCGTCGTCGATTACTGCGATTAGATGCCTGTCCATTCGGTATCGCTCCGTGAAATGCGGATCAATTCTGGAGCAAGTGCCAAGCAGAGCGCCTTCGCGAAGTCTCGGATGAAAGTCCCGCGCACGGCTTAGAGCCGGTTCGCGTACCGACCGCGCTGCGAAAGCCATGCCCTCATCACCCCGAAACATTTGGAAAGCGCGGCGCCGGCGACGGCGCAAGGTCGGAGAAATAGTGCCGTCGGCGACATCACCCGGCAATCTCTCAAATAGCCGTGGTGCGCCCATACGTTTGTATAGGGTTCGGCGCGGACGCCCCCGTCGATTTTTTTATGTCCGCCTGTAACCAAAGGCGTCATACGAGCGAATAAACACTACGGACGCGAAAGCACGCGGCCGTTCGCGACTAACGTTCGATGTGGTGATCACGCGGTTTATCTGTGCCGCCGGCGGAGGGAGGCGGAATGACCGAGGTTAAATATCGGAAGGTCGACATTGACGGTCTCAAGGTGTTCTACCGAGAGGCCGGTCCTGTTGACGGGCAAACGTTGCTCCTCTTGCACGGGTTTCCGACCTCCAGCCACATGTTCCGCGAACTGATTCCAGCGCTTTCGGATCGCTTCCGGCTCATCGCGCCGGATTTGCCGGGATTCGGGCAGACCGATATGCCGCCCCGAGGCAAATTCTCCTACACCTTCGAGAATGTCGCTTCGGTCATCGGACGGTTTGTCGATGCCATCGGCCTTCGTCGCTTCTCGATCTACGTATTCGATTACGGCGCGCCGACCGGATTCCGCTTGGCGGTTGCCCATCCCGACCGAGTGGTTGCAATTATTTCCCAGAACGGAAACGCCTACGAGGAAGGCTTGAGCGACGGTTGGAAGCCTATGCGCAATTATTGGCAGGACCCGTCGCAAGCCAATCGAGATGCGCTGCGCCCGTTCTTGTCGCCCGAGACGACGATCTGGCAATATACGCAAGGCGTTCGCGACATCTCGATCATTTCTCCCGACGGCTACGCGCTGGACAATTTCTATTTGAGTCGTCCTGACGCCGCGGAAGTGCAGCTAGACTTGCTCGGAGACTATAAAACCAACGTTGCCCTTTACCCGGTCTTTCAAGAATATTTTCGAAAGCATAAGCCTGCCTTCCTCGCAATTTGGGGCAAGAACGATCCGTTCTTTCTTCCTGCGGGAGCTGGAGCATTCAAGCGGGATATCCCGGACGCGGACGTGCGTTTTGTCGATAGCGGTCACTTTGCGATCGCGACGCATTGTGAGGAAATTGCGCGAGCAATCCGCGGTTTCTTGGGCAAGCTATCAGCTTAGCGAGCGGAGGAGTCGATGTCGACTCTCGCTCGACGCCGCGAGCGATCCGCTGCCGTTCAAACGAACATCCTGAGAGCCGCTCGCAATGTCTAAGCTGCCCCTGATTGTCTTCGACGTTAACGAAACGCTCCTGGATTTGAGCGCGATGGAGCCGATCTTCGAGCGAATATTTCGGCGAACGGATGCAATGCGGCTTTGGTTCTCCAACCTAATTCTGTATTCCGCTGCTCTGACAGTGGCGAAGCAATATGTGCCATTCACCGATATCGGTGCTTCGGTCATGAAAATGCTCGCCAATACACAAGGCATCGAAGTCACAGAGGCCGACACGCGCGAGCTCAAAGAGAAATTCTCGACCATGCCTCCTTATCCGGAGGTTCCGCATGCTCTGGCGAAGCTTCGCGCGGCGGGCTTTCGACTCTTCACTCTCACCGACAATCTGCTGGAGGTGCAGACGCGCCAGCTCGAAGCAGGCGGACTGATCAGCTTCTTTGAGCGGCGGTTTAGTGCGGACGGCGTCAAACATCATAAACCCTCGCCAGAGGCTTACGCTTATGTCGAGAGAGAACTTGGTCTCGAGCCCTCGCGTTTTTTACTCATCGCGTGCCATACGTGGGACGTTCTCGGCGCGGTTGCCGCGGGCTGGGAGGCGGCTCTGGTAAAGCGTCCTGGCAACGACGTTCTCGGTGTCGGACCCCAACCGCGGTTTATCGGTGAAACGTTGAGTGATGTTGCGGACCGTTTGATCATGAGCTTTCGGCCGGGCTGACAATCCGATTGGCCCATGCGCTCCAGCTCCAGCGAGCGTCAGGGCGCAGGCGGGAGCAGATGGCGCCATAGCGGCAAGCTATCGAATCGCTAGCCAATCAATATTTTTGCTGACGCCGAGGGCGCCATAGCGTGGCGGCGCGTCAAGGCAGGTGCCGCCCGTGGCTGATCGGACCGCAGAAGGGATCCTCCTGCCATGTTGTCGGCAAGAGGCGTCTTACGATGACACACGAGGGAAAAAAAAGCGACTTGGAGCTGATCGCCAGAGCGTTCCGGGCGATTTCCAAAGAAGTCAGCTATGTGGGATTGGCAAGAGCCCTTCTTGCAGTGGCGCTTGAATATTCGGAAGCTCCGCGCGGCGCCGTGCTGCTCAGCGAGGAAGGCCCTCTTCTCGCCAAGGCTGACGCGAGCTTTCCGCGTGAGAAAGAGAAAGTACTCGTTGCGCACCCTCCTGCCGGCGAATTGCTTCTTCCAGGCGATCTGAGCGATGCGGTTCTCAGCCGACAAGAGCCGGTCGTTCGACATGGTGACGGCAAAACAAGCGCCTTAATTGGCTTGGCGGACCATGCAGGGCAGGGCGATATATCCGTTCTCTGCTTGCCGTTGGTTCATCAGAGTCAGACCATCGGTGTTCTCTATCTTGAATCCCGACGTGACCAGAACGCATTCACGCAAGAGTGCATCGTGATGATGGAGATGCTAGCCTCACAGACCGCCGCTTCCGTAGAGACAGCGCAACTTTTCGAGGCGCTTCGTGAAACCAATCGGTGGATGATCAAAGGCCAGGAGATTGGCCGCATGGGCAGCTATCGATGGAACACGCGAACATTCTTTTCGCGAGCTTCCCGGGAATGTTATAGAATTTTCGACATCGATCTTGAGATAAATCCGGTTCCATTCGATGTGTTTCGGGCGCGTATACACGCCGACGATCTCCCCGCCTTTGAGCGGGCAGTCAGCGAAGCCGTCAGGACCAAGTCACCATTCCATCACGAATATAGGGTTGTTCACAGAGATGGCACGACGCTGCACGTCGCGGCAGTCGGACAATTCGATCTTAGCCCGTCGGGCGATGTCGAGTTGGAAGGAATTATCACGGACGTGACCGAGCAAAATGCCGCCGAGCGGGCTCTCACCGATGCGCGGACCGAACTCGCAAGAACTGCGCAACTGGCGTCGCTTGGAGAACTTGCCGGATCGATCATTCACGAGGTCAACCAGCCGCTCACCGGCGTCGTTATGAGCGCGGAAGCCTGCGTGCGTTGGCTCGAACAGCATCCTGCGGATAATGGAAAGGCGAAAAACTCCGCGATGCGAGCCGTCGAGCTCAGCCGCCGCGTGAGCCACGTCGTTGCGGGCCTCAGAGTCTTGGTGCGTGCTGCGCCGCTGAAATGCGGGCTCGTTCCGATTAATGAGATGGTTGAGGAGATACTTCATCTTTCACAAAGGGAGTTTGAGCGCGGCCGAGTTGTCCTCAAGACTGAGTTTGATCCGGCGTCACCGCAAATCATGGGGGATCGGATACAGCTCCAACAAGTCGTTCTGAATCTAATCCGCAATGCCCTCGATGCCATGGACGGCGCGGATGGAAGCGCTCGCGTCCTGACAGTCTCGACGAAGGTCGCCGACGACAGCGTTTTCGTAACGGTCGCCGACACCGGCAGTGGCGTGGATCCGGCGAACGTGCCGCATTTATTCGATGCGCTCTATACGACAAAGAGCGAGGGCCTCGGCCTTGGCCTTTCTATCTCCCGTAAGATTATCGCTGCGCACGGAGGACGCATATGGCTGGAGGAGAGCACAGGGTATGGGGCGGCGTTCACTTTCTCGCTCTCGAGATCAGCTATATCAAGCCATAATGAACGACCGAAAGATTAGTCAGCGGAGCGTAGCGCGCTGACCATATCATCGAGCGGCATACGGACGCGATAGTCGGGGTCGACGAAGCGTGCGCGCACGATACCGTCGGTGCCGACAATAAAGGTTGCAGGAATTGGAAGTATCCAATTGTCCGTTCCCTGAGTAATGGACGGGTCCCACCCGGAGCTGACCATTATCCGCTTCACTTCGTCGCCCACATAAAACGAAAGGCCGAGCGACATCGCATAGCCATTGTCGATATCGGTGAGAACTGGAAATGGCGCCTTAGCGTCGGCCTTAAGCCACACAGCGAATCTTTGGCGATCGGGAACGATAGCGGTGATATAGCGATCTTCTCGCGCGACCTGCTTGCTGACCTGCGCCAGCGCGCCGATGTTGATGCGGCAATAGGGACACCATTGGCCGCGGTGAAAGGCGATCGCAGTCGGGCCCTTGCTAAGGAGCTCCTCTAGTCGCATCAGGCGGCCCGCTTCGTTCGGAAGCAGAAATCGCGGCATTGCCTCACCGACCTGCGGCGCACCGGCTCCCGCACCGGCTTCCAGGAGCCGGCCGATTTGGACGTCAATAGAATCGGCAAATTGCGGGCCGAGGCGGCGTACCTCGTCGGCAAAGGCTTGGAGACGGTCCGCGAGCGGGGCCTCGAGGTCCCGACAGCGAACGAACGCCTCTTCGAGAATGGCGCTCAATGCCGGTTTCGTCATTAATGTGCTCTCCCCGATGCCTCAGTCAGCAAGTCAACCTCCCAGTCGTTGGCCCGGAGCAGATTGAGGAGCGTCGTACAAACCATCGTGCGTTGCCTGCCGGCGACCGCGTATACGGAAACCCTTCGCACGAGATCCAGTCCCGGCAATCGAATGCGGCAAAGCTCGTCATCTCCCAGCGCGCGGATGGGAATGATCGCAACGCCCAAATTGGCCTTGAGGAGCACCAGCATGTCCTCTAGCGTTGCTACTTGATGAGAGACCGGATCGTCCATGCCCCTATCTCGGAGACAAGCTCGAATTGCGGCAGCCATTTCGCATCCGTTGTTGATCAGAAAGGTTTCCGAGGAAAGGTCCTCGAACGTGACTTTGTCGCGGTTCGTAAGGCCATGATCGCGGCTGACCACGAGGTCAAACGGTTCTTCGAATAAGGGGAACACATCGAGACGCGACCAGGCCTCATCAAGCGAGCCGGCGATGGCAATATCGGTTGTCCCCAATTTCAGGCGTTCGGTTATTTCGCTCGCAGAGCCTCGCCATAGCTTTAGTTGCAAACCAGGAAAGGCCTGCGAAAGCTCGTGCAGCTTTGGCGTGAAAAGCGCCAGCGCGACGGTTTGCGAAAATCCTATTGTAAGCGGCGCGGCTTCGCCTCGTTTTATCGACGCAGCCACCATCTTCGCCGTGAGGGCTGTCTCGTAGCATTGACGCAGCATCGGGAGCATTCGGCGGCCAAGCTCAGTGAGATGCGATAGAGCGCGCTCGCGCCGAAGCAATTCGCCGCCGAGCTCGTTTTCAAGTGCTTTGATGGCGCGCGTCAATGACGGTTGCGCGACGTTGCACCGCTCCGCTGCCTTGGTCAAATTCAGCGTTTCGCTGACAGCCAAGAAATATCGAATTTGGTGCATTTCCAAATTACGGCCCCGCTAGCGCTTGGTGCCGAGCCGTCAAAACCGCTCGTTGGCGCACAGTTATTGCAAGGCTGACGCCGACTGCAAGGTCCCGCCCGCAAAATCCGGGCAAAGGCGCAGAGCCTCGCCTTGTTTCGGGTCAAAATTCCTTCGCTTCGACACTCTCAAGGCAGGGTGGCGAAAGCACTTTGAGAAAGCCCATCTCAATGCCATGGCGATGAACCACACGAAAGTATGGGATCGGGCAGCGTCGAGATCGCATGCCGATACCAATAGCCTTCTTTTTGAATTTCCCCAATTTCGTAACCTGGAAGGAAGCGTTGGATATCACGGGCGGACCCAGGGCCGGCTCCATTTGGCTCACGCCCTGATCGCCGACATCGGTCGTCGTTTCGGAAGTCACGGCGCCAGCGCGGCCCGTTCTCATCGGCGTCGCTGGAAACAAGAATACTTCATGACTCGATTTCCTGCTTCCCGCGGAACCTCTGGAAGCAAAGTACGACTCATATTTTGTGGATACATGGTGGGCGCCGCCCTTGAGGCCATGGATTTTCTGCTGTTCCCTCTTGTCGCGAGCACGCTTGTGTCGCTTTGGAGGCTTCGGCCATCGACAACAGGGGGCATCACAAGTGCAACCTTGCTGTGCAGCAGCGTGGGTAGCTTGCTCGCTGGATATGCGTCGGAGCGTTTCGGCGGCCGCCGCACCATGCAGTTGGCGCTGTTGCTTCTGTCCGCGGGAAGCCTGCTCGCGGCATGCGCGCAAAATGCGATACAATTGCTGGCTTTTCGAGCACTTCTCGGGTTCGGATTTGGAATCGATGCGGTGGTCGCCGCCGCCGCTCTGCGTGACGCACTGGGCAGCAAAGATCGCGAACGGGCGGCTGAATTTTATCAGGGATTCCACGCCGCGGGCTGGATTCTCGCCTTGGCGGTCCAGGCACTGGCCTATTCCTTGTTTCGTCCACACATTGCTTGGCGCTTGATGTTTGCGGTGGGCGTCACGCCGGCATTGATAATCTTTTTTATCCGCCAAAATATCGCCGAGCTCGCAGTAGCGGTCTCGCCGCGGCGCAGCGCGACGGTTAGCTCGGGACGAAAGGTTTTCCTGCAGGATTCATCTGCGACCGTCGCGGCTTTCCTGCTGACAGCCGCGGCTCAAGGCAGTTTCTATGCGCTGATGACGTGGCTGCCGCAATTTCTTCGAACCGAAAGGCACATATCCGTGCTCTGCTCGATACCCTACCTGCTTGCTCTAACAGGCGGGTGCTTATGCGGTTATGTGTTCGGCGGATGGTTCAGCATTCAATTCGGGCGATGGCGGACGCTCGCAGTATCCGCGCTGATGGCGTCTGTCACGGTGGTCATATATATAAAAATGCCGCTGGGGGATCAGTTGCGTGAAGCGCTCGGATTGCCTCTTGGCTGTTTCGCGGCAGCTTGCTACCCGGCTCTTATCGGCACTCTCAATCAATTGCTTGCGGCTAGAACGCGCCGTGTCGATTTCACTTATCACGTAGGCCGAGCTTTCGGAGCGTGTTTCCCGCTCGCGGGTGGCGTGCTATCGGCGCGCATCGAAGTCGGCAACGCCATCATCATTCTCGTCGCAGCCGGCTCCTTAATCCTGATCATTCCCACGCTTTGGAAGACGCGCGGCATGCCGCGGTTTGTCATGCTCGCAAGGCGACGCGATTGAATCGCGGCGTCATTGTTATGTCGTTGCTGATCGGCTTAAAGCGAAGCGCTTCGATTCGCTAACCTGCTGAAATCGCTGGTGCCGGTTGCAGGAGTCGAACCCGCGACCTACTGATTACAAATCAGTTGCTCTACCAACTGAGCTAAACCGGCCTTGCGTCGCGATGCACACGTCAGGAGCTAGCAGCGTGCGGCCGCGCTGGCAATGGTGGCGGCAGCCGAAAGCCTTAAGCAAGGTTTTACCTATTTGCGAAAAATTGCAGGGGTGTAGCAATACTGCCGCTGCCTTGCGGGCTTGGCCGCATCCTTGCCGTAATGGCGGCCTAAAGCGAGCCCGAAGCTGCCGGTTGGATAGGCTGCCAGGAGGGGTCTCGCGTATCGCGACGGAATCCGTCTCTGGATCAACCGGGGATAGGTTTGGGATCGATGTCGTCGATGCGGCGCGCATACGGAGGGGACACATGTCGGGTCAGGTGAAGTCTGCATTGAAGTCGGGCGTCGCGCTTGCGCTGGCTGCGGGCCTTGTGGCTGCGGCGACGCTCCCGGCACAGGCCGATGGCGGCGCTTTTGCGGCCGGCCTTATTGGCGGCACCGCTCTTGGCCTTATCGCCGGCAGCGCCGCCGCTTCCGCGGCTGCCCCGCCGCCTCCGCCGCCCCCGCCGGGTTATTATGCGCCGGCTTATTATCCGCCGCCGCCGCGCTGCTGGTATGAGCCGCAGCAGGTTTGGGACGGCTATGAATATATCGTCCGGCGCGTCCGCGTCTGCCAATAATCCTCTGAACTGTCCGCTCCGATCCACGGGTGCGGCACAGCCGCTGGACCTGGGCATTTTGGCACGTTAACGTCCTTGTGCTGTTCATGGTTTTTTAACCATGGCCGGCTGCGAGGGAGCGTGCCATGCGCGTCGGGATTTTGCTCGCCGGTCTTGCTGGATTTTGCCTGAGCGTTCAGGCGCAGGCGGGTTCCGGATTCGTCGCCATGCCAGCGCCGCACGGCTTCGTCGGCGCGCGAATGGCGCATGCACCGCGTGCCCCGGTTTTCGGCCGCGGCCGCCGGCATTTCTTGAACGGCGCCGTTGCTCTGGACACGCTGCAGACCGGCGCTTTCCAGACCGGTCCCGACGAATCGGATGCGCCGCCATTGCCGCCGCCCTATCCGCCGCCGGGCTATTTTTACCCTGCTTATTATGCCCCGCCGCGGCGCCCGTGCGTCCGGCCTTTACTGATTCATGTCACGGCGGAAAAGCCGGCCGGACGCCTGCCGCGCGTCATCTATGGGACCAGCCCCGCCGACTGTCCGGAATAGATTTATAATTCCGCTAGTTGAATGACTTTATTCCAGTAACGCATCAGGGTTCGCCGGAATGCAGGCGGCTGCGAACCAGGCTGAGAGAAACGGCGCAAGCATTTGAGACATTGAGGCTTTTGATCGCGCCCGGCATGTCGAGCCGGGCCAGCAGGTCGCATTTTTCGCGGGTGAGGCGCCGCAGGCCCTTATCTTCGGCGCCGAGCACGAGCGCGAGGGGCGACGTCAAAGGGGCCGTTTCGAGTGCGGCCGGAGCCGCCGAATCGAGCCCGACGCGCCAATAGCCGAGTTCGCCCAATTCTTCGAGCGCCCGGGCGAGATTGACGACAGGGACGATGCCGACATGCTCCAGCCCGCCGGAGGCCGCCTTCGCCAAGGTCCCGGTCAATTCCGGCGCATGCCGTTCGGTCGTCACCAGCGCATCGACGGCAAAGGCGGCGGCGGTGCGGATGATCGCGCCGACATTGTGCGGGTCGGTGATCTGGTCGAGCACGAGGACGAGGCCGCTTTTTGATTCGATCGTATCGAGGTTGAGGGCAGGGAGAGGCTCCGCCTCGAGCAGCACGCCTTGATGGACCGATTCGGCGCCAAGACGGCGATCGAGATCGTGCGGCTCGACGATCTTCGCGACGATCCCGGCCGCGGCACAGTCGGCTTCGAGGCGCGCCGCCGCCGCCGGCGTCGCATAGAGGCTCAACGGCCGGCGCCGTTTCGCCGTCAAGGCTTCGCGCACGGCATGAAAGCCGTAGAGCACCGCCACCTGCGCCGAGGCGCGCCGGAACGGCGGCGCCGGCCGCACGGTCTCCCTGCCGCCCTGCGGTTTCGGGGTATGCGGATGGGCGTGGCGCTTTTCGGTGCCGCGATACTGGCCGGCGTGCGGAGGAGGCTTTTTGTGCAAGGATTTGTCCCGGTGGGCGCGGTGGTGAGGGGTTGACGAAGCGCCGCCGACTTTCCATAAGCGCGCGATCAACCGCTCGCGCAAGCCATTGCTTGTCCGCGGCTTGAAAGCGGGGGAGTGTCCCGAGCGGCAAAGGGGGCGGACTGTAAATCCGCTGGCTATGCCTTCGTAGGTTCGAGTCCTACCTCCCCCACCACTTTGATTTTCTTCGTATTTGTGATTTCGGCACGGGCGCAGCGGCGCGTTGTCAGCGGCGTTGCCTCTGGCTTCCGACAAAAAGCCCATCCGGCGTCCGCGGAGCGGGGCGCTGCGAAATTTTGGCTGCCGTCCGACCCGCACGGCTGTTATGAGCGTTATCGTCCGAGCCTCATTTGCGGAGCCTTTCATGTCTTCTGTTGAATCCGGAGAATGGCAACCGATGGCGACGGCGCCGAAGGACGGACGGCGGATCATCGTCGTCACGCGCGCGACAGAGCAGGGCGCCTCCGATGTCGACGTGGTGCGCTGGGCAAAGCCGAAGTCGTTCGGCGAATTCTGCTGGGTGGCGACGGATTCGGATCAGGACTGCGTCATCATGTACGACGATTGGGAGGTCGCGAACTGGATGCCGCTGCCCTCCTGGAGCCCGCCATACAAGACACCGGGACTAGCCGCGCGGCTGCCTGACCCGCCCGAGGCCGAGGGCTCCGGCATCTGAGCCACGCGAAGGCAATAAAGAGGCCTCGCAAGCCGATTCAGCCGTTTGGGCGGCTTATTGCTCGTTCAATCCCTCCGCGGCGCGCGGGCCGCAGGCCGGCCAAAAGGCGAGCGCGGCGGTATAGCTCATCTTGCCCGGCACGCCATAGAACGACGGATAGCCGCCGCGCGCTCTGATCCATCGGTCGAGGTCGCGTCCCAGTGGGATGGGATCGCCGTAATTCGTCCGGTGATAGGCGAACTCGGCCCGCGGCGTGATGCAGACATAGGGCCGCACCTCGCTCGCCAGCGTCATGCAGGAGGAGCCGCAGAAGCCATTGATGACGATCTGCACTTGCGCGGCGCGGGCCGCATGCGCCGCCTGTTCGAACCAGGCGACATGGCCGCCGCGGTTATATTCGACCACGCAAGGATCCTGGCAGGGGCCGAATACGCGCGCCAACAGCACCATGGCGACCGAAAGCTTGCTCATCTCCCCTCCTTCCGCCGAAGCGCGGCAAGCGTCTCTGGAGCGCCGGCAGCCTCACGCCTGACGCTGCGAAAACGCTGCCGAGACGATCCCGGGAAGGTACACGATTCGTTTGGGCCGCCATCGCGGTCTTGAGCCATAGAGCCGGCGTGGGCGCCACCGCTGCAGGCGAGACCGAGGGCTCGGCGCTCTGCGCGGGTCGAACGGGCGTTCGCGGACGCCGCCCTGTGTCATGGGCCGTGGGGACCTACACATAAAACGGCTCCTTCGCTGCGCATGCAAAGGAGCCGCCGTTAGCGACCAAGCTTCCCCAAAAGCCAACCGCCCGGCGACGTTACGGCGGCAGGCATGCACACAAAAGAACAATCAAAAGCCTTCCGTGTTTTTATCGAAAGGGTGTTGCATTTCGGCTTATTGTTGCGGCTTGTTTCCGCCGTGTGATCGATGGGTGCGATCGATGAACAAGACTCTTTCGGAAGAGATTTCGCGATCGGAATTGGCGCCACATCCCGAGGAGATGAAGAGCACGGTCGAATTGCGGATCGGCCGCGTCTTCTCGCTCCAGGCGACGGCGCGAACCACGCCGGCTGGGATTGTCAGCGTTGGAATCGCTCTGTCTTTGGCGGTTTTGGCTTTCAGCGCCTTGGCGCGCGCGAGACGCATGCGCAACGCCTGATCTTTACGCCGCCGTGTCGATCGCGGCCGGAGCTACTTAGAACTTAAAGAATTTTTCGCGCAGGGCGTCTTCGTAGTCCTGCTTGATCTCGATGACCTTGTTGCGGGCGTCATCTTCCTTGAAATGCGCGCCTTCCCATTTGTCTAGGTCTTCGATCGACTGCGGAGCAATCGAGACGAGCGCTTCTTCTTCCCTGATGGCCGCGATCCAGGCTTCGACGGCGGCTTTGTAAGCGGTCTGGAGTTGATCGAGTTCGGCAACGACATCGGACATGAGGCACCTCCGCTGACCCTGCTTAGGTTGCGACCGTGAAGCTTGCGTGACGGGCGGGTTTTATCCGGACGGACCTATTGCTTTGCCGGTTTCGGTGCGCGGACGAAGCAGATTTTCGCAGCGCGGGGAAGTTTTTTGTTGGATTCCATCTGAAAAACCGTGAACCCCGGCGGGCAATCGCTGGCCTTCGGCCGGATGAGGATGGTCGTCCGGATCGTCGTATCCTTTGCGTCCGCGGACTGGGCCGCGGCCGGCGTCCCGGCCAGCGCGGCGCCAAGAAGTGCGATGCACAAATGGCCAAAAGCAAAAGGTCTGTGGCGCATGGTCCTCCTGAGCCGCCGTGGGGTTTTCCGGCGCGGTTGCAATGGCTTTGCTGCCATAGCATATAGTCCGCCGCGCGCGGGTGTAGCTCAATGGTAGAGCAGCAGCCTTCCAAGCTGAATACGAGGGTTCGATTCCCTTCACCCGCTCCAGCTCATTTCACCAAAAAAACGATATTTTTGACCTCACGTTTCGGTTATTGGCGTGGGCATTGCCCATTGACGCGCTTCACCGGAGATTCTGAATGACATTGTCCCGCAAGCTTCGCGCAGCCCTGGCGACGCTGATTTTCATGATTGCTGCCGGCAGCGCCGTGCAAGCTCGCGCCGATAGCGGATGGGTGCGCCTGTCAATCGTCAAGGGCGGCTGGTTTATCGGTGCCAACGGTGGCGGCGGCACTCTTTTCTTTCATGGGCGGCGGTACCCGCTTTCGGTCGGCGGCGTCGATGCGGGCCTCGTCTTCGGTCTGTCTCATACGACGCTGCAGGGGCGGGTCCTGCACATCTATCGCCCCTCCGATATCGCCGGCGTCTACGGGGCGGCGGGTGCCGGCGCCACGGTTGGCGTCGGGGCGCGGATCATTCAGCTCGCCAATGATAAGGGCGCCGTTTTGCAGCTCGAAGGTTTGCAAGTCGGCCTGATGGCCAATCTCGACTTGAGCGGGCTCGTGATTGGGCTGAGATGAGCCTCGCTCGGCAAAGGGCAAGTGACGCTCAGCGATCCCAGTCGCGCCCCGGAGCCGCCGGCGTCTATGTCAGCGGTGACGCGCACGCACCAAATCGAGTTCAGTCATTCACCGCTCATCTTGCGTTCGTAGAATTAGCCTCTCGACGTGTCTAACGACAGGAGCATTCGATGCATAACGCACAAATCGGCTGGATCGGCGCCATTATCATCGGGGGTTTCGCGGGCTGGTTCGCCGAAATGTTTATGGGGTCCGGCACCGGCATCATCACCAATATCATTCTCGGCATCGTCGGCGCTGCGGTGGCCAGTTGGTTGCTCGGACTGTTCGGTGTCGCGCTGGGGGGCTGGCTCGGCTATCTCATCGCAGGATTTATCGGCGCCTGTATCCTGATCGCGCTTTGGCGGCTTGTCCGGCGAAGCGCCTGAGCCGCCGCTCTCGCGCGTGTAGAAACCGGTCCGCTAAGGCGCCGGTTTCCATGCGGCGGCGCGGTCGCGCGCCTGTTTGATCTGCGCTGCGGTCAATTTATCCGCCATGATGTCGCGATTGCTTCGAGCGGTCGCGCGGTTGTCGGCCGGGCCATGGTTGGCGGCAAGGTCGAACCATTTATAGGCCTCGACGGAGTCCTGCTTGACGCCCAGGCCGTTGGCGTAAAGCAAGCCGAGGTTGCTTTGCGCGAAGGCGTCGCCGCGCGCCGCCGCCTTGGCGTACCATTTCGCCGCTTCGCTGAAATCCTGTTTGACGCCCTCGCCTTTGGCATAGAGCAGCGCAAGGCCGGTCTCGGCAAAGAGATCGCCTTGATCCGCAGCCTTGCGATACCAATCGGCAGCCGCGGCATAATCCTGTTTCACACCTTGGCCCTTGGCATAGAACAGGCCTAGCAGGCTCTGGGCGAAGACGTTCCCGTGCGCCGCGGCTTTGCGATACCAGTCTGCCGCTTGCGCATAGTCCTGCTTGACGCCGCGGCCCTTCTCATAAAGCTGGCCGAGCGCCACCTGCGCCGTGACGAGGCCGCGATCGGCGGCCTCGCGATAATAGGCGGCGGCGGCAACGAAATCCTGTTTGACGCCTTGGCCCTTAGCGTAGAGCAGGGCGAGGTTGAGCGCGGCCGCTGCATCGCCCTTGTCGGCCGCTTTGCGATACCATTCGGCGGCTTGCGCATCGTCCCGCGTCACGCCCAGGCCGCGCTGATAAAGCAGGCCGAGGCTCGAGGCGGCGAAGGTGTCGCCTTGCGCCGCGGCTTTGCGATACCAATCCGCAGCCGCGGCATAATCCTGTTTGACGCCCTCGCCCTTCGCCAGCAGCAGGCCGAGGTTGGCCTCTGCCACCACATCGCCCTGCTCAGCGGCCTTGCGATACCAGGCGACCGCCTGCGTGAAATCCCGCGGCACCCCGCGGCCTTGCGCATAAAGCGCGCCGAGCTTGCTTTGCGCGCCGGCATTGCCCTTGTCGGCGGCCTTACGATACCAGGCCGCGGCCTGCGCCAAATCCTCGGCAACGCCGGCCCCCGTCTCATAAGCACGCGCGAGGGCAAGCATCGCGAAAAGATCGCCCTGATCGGCGGCTTTGCGATACCAGCCTGCCGCCTGCGCCAAATCCTTCGGCACGCCGAGGCCGGCGGCATAAAGATGGCCGAGATTGCTTTCGGCGACGGTATCGCCGCGCTCTGCCGCCTTGCGGAAGAGCCCGGCCGCCTGCGCATAATCCTGGGTCAGTCCAGGGCCGCCTTGTGCGAGCAGAATGGCGAGATTGACTTGCGCGGCGAGGTCGCCCTTATCGGCGGCCTTGCGAGCGAGATCGGCCGCCTTGGCAAGATCTCTCGGCACGCCGCGGCCTTCGGCATAAAGCTGCGCGAGATGGCTCTCGGCGGCACGCTCGCCTTGCGCCGCCGCCTTCTCGAACCAGCCTGCCGCCTGCGCATCGTCTTTCGCGACGCCGCGGCCCTGAAGTGTGAGGAGCCCGAGACGCACTTGCGCGGCGGCATCGCCGCCCGCGGCAGCCTTGCGATACCAATTGGCAGCTTCGGCTTCATCCGGCGCGACGCCGCGGCCCTCGGCGTAGATGTCGCCGAGCAGACTTTGCGCGTAAAGACTGCCTTGCGCCGCGGCCTTCCGATAGAGCGCCAGCGCGCCAGCTTCATCTTTCGTAACACCGGTGCCGGCCGCGAGCAGATCGGCGAGGCGGGTTTCGGCCGTCACGTCGCCTTGTGCCGCCGCTTTGCGGAAGAGCGCCGCGGCTGCCGCATAATCCTGTTTGACGCCGCGGCCCTGGCTCAACAGAGAGGCGAGCATCGATTGCGCATAAACATTGCCCTTGTCGGCCGCCTTGCGCAGCCAGACGGCGGCCTCTTGATCGCTCTTTGCCACGCCCGTCCCGCTCAGATAGAGCGAGGCGAGATTGACTGCCGCCGCGACATCGCCTTTCTCGGCCGCCGCGCGGTACCATTTCGCTGCTTCGGCATAATCCTGCTTGACGCCCTGGCCCTTGGCATAGAGCAGGCCGAGGCTGCCGGCGGCGAAGGCAACGCCCTGGTCGGCGGCCTTGCGATACCACTCGGCCGCTTCGGCATAATCCCGGCCCATGCCGCGGCCTTCGGCATAGAAAAGTCCGAGATTGACTTGCGCGAAGGAATTGCCCTTGTCCGCCGCCTTGCGATACCAGGCCGCGGCTTGCGCATCGTCCTGCGGCACGCCCTGGCCTTTGGCATAGAGGAGACCCAAGGTCATCTCGGCATAGGCATCGCCGCGCTCCGCCAGCGGCTTCAGAAATTTGAGCGCCTCGGCATAATCGCCACGGCTATAGGCGGCGGCGCCGTCCTGCAACGCATCGGCAGAGGCGGGCAGAGACGCGAAAAGACAAAGCGCGGCCAAACCGGACCTGAAACCGGCGATCGCGAGAGCCGACGCGGGAGCGGAACCGTGCGCTTTGAACATTTGCGAAGCCTTGGTGAAGCCGTTGGCGAATGGGTGACGGTCGGCTGGTTCGAGCGATGTCTTATAAGTTTGCGGAAACGATTTCATCAATCGAACGCGCGTGAGGCACGATGAAATAATGCACCGTCTGAGCTTTGCCAAGATTCGCCAAGCAAATCGGGAGGCGCGCCTTTCGCGGATCGTGTCTCAACAGCGATCGTGCAGTCATCGCCGTCGCGCCTTTGTCATTGCGTCTTGCGGCATGCGGACAACCAGCGGTGCGGGTGCGGTCGCGCACGCCGGGTGATCGAAGACCGGGCCGCGTGGTTACATTTTCCTGGCAAAGTGCTATCCGGAGAAAGGCGGATCTTCAGACAGTTCGGAACCAAATTTCCCGGTTATCTGAGATCGCTGCGAGGGCGAGAACCGTCCACTGACGGTTCGGTTTCGCTTGCTCCATTCGTCTGGGGAGATCCATGAAAATCACATTGCTGGCAGCGGCCGCTGCGATTGTACTCGGCTTGGCAGGAACTTCTGACGTGTTGGCGGCGCCGGCCGCCGGCGCGGCGATCAGCGGCGCATCCAACTTCAGCGCGCCGATCAGCAAGGCGCATTGGTGCCGCGTCCATCGTTGGTGCGAACACGGACGCTGCTGGGTTCATCGGCGCTGCTGGTAAGCCAGAGCGAGCTGCAATTTGCGATCCGGGAGGGCGCGCTCGGCGCGTCCTCTCCTTTGACCCTTCCAGATTTGATCCTTCCAGATTTTCCAAGCGTAGGAGCGGGGGCATGATCGTCGCGACGACCAACGATATTGCAGGCTATCGGATTGTCCGCCATCTCGGTCTCGTGCGCGGCATTACCGTGCGTTCGCGCAGCGTCGTCGGCAATTTCGTCGGCGGCTTGCAATCGCTCTTCGGTGGCCAGATCAGCGCGTTCGTCCATCTTGCCGAGACGGCGCGGCAGGAGGCCTTCGACCATATGTGCGAACATGCGAGCCAGGGCGGCGCCAATGCCGTCGTCGGCATGCGCTATGACGCCAATGAGATCACCGATGGCATCACCGAGGTCTTGGCTTACGGCACAGCCGTCTGGGTCGAGCCGGTCTAGCTCGTCCCTTTCAGCGCTTGCCAGCTCTTTTCTGCCCGCGACAAATAGCTATGCGGCGCGTTCAAGAAATAGACGAGCGACGTGGCGCTGGTGAAGCAATAGAGCTTGTGCGTGTCCGGGTCGGTCCAGTTGATCGAACAATCGGCCGGAATCAGCTTGCCGGCCACGAGGCCGATCGGATCGTGATCGTCGAAACCGCCCTTCATTTTCACCGGCGGCACGACCCATTTCCAAATGCCGGTGCCGGACTTTCGTGCCTTGGCGATGCGCGGGTCTTGCACCGTATCGACCATGTCGTCGTTACGCGCCTGCAAGGTTTGAGCGTCGGACGCCGCGCCGGCGCTTTGCGCCATGGCGCCGCCCAGCGCAGCCAGAATCGCGACGGCGCCCAGCAAAGACGTCAGGGCGAACGCCACGGTCTTTTCTGCCATCAGAGCCTCCGGTCGATCGAGCTGAATGCAATTATAGGCCGGCAGTCCGCTTTGGGAAGACGGTGGCGCCCACGCGCATCGGCCGCTTGCTTTAACGGGCCGCCTGCGGCTAATACGGGGGCGCTAGGAGTGTAGCTCAATTGGTAGAGCACCGGTCTCCAAAACCGGGGGTTGGGGGTTCGAGCCCCTCCTCTCCTGCCACCGGATAATTAGCAATATCAATAAGTTACTTCGCGTTGAACACAGCCTGTCCAAGAAGTTGGAACTCGACGTTCCCACGTCGTTCCTATCGAGCATTTCCATGGCGCCGCCGGCGAGTCGGTTTTGGTCCGCCGCGCGAGTGTAGGCCGGTTGCCTGCTTTGAGTCCGTCCAACCAAAGATTGCCATAAGCTGACGGTCAGTCGCGCCGCGTTCTGCCGCCAGAGTCGCTGCCGCCTTACGCAGACCATGGGCGGAGCAATGTTTCAGGCCGGCTTCATTGCAGCGGTCCGGGAACCAACTGCTGGCAGCGGGCTAGTTCCTCCATGAAAAGCCTCTCAGCGTCTGGCAAATTGCCGCTAGTCCAGACTTCTGGAGTTCGTTTGCTAGATATTGCATAGGCTCTCGCATACGGCCCACCGGGACCGGGTAGTGTCACTTCGGTCAACACGACGCCATTGCTTGCGCGAATGATTCTCTTTCGTGACGGCATAGCAACATCCTTCCAAGATTGATTCGCCCCCGAAGACCAATCCCCCCAAAACTACCTTCCCCAGACAAGTCTAATTTCCGCGTTTTCCCCGCAGCGCGCGGGGTTGACTGGCTGGACATGTTCGCGATACGTTCTCCGGGCGTGACAGGGAGGCCCGACCGCATGTCCGACCTTAGCCCTCTATTATTTCCACCAAAGAAGCCATGGCTGTCAGTCCGGCTTATCGACCTTTTGTCATGGGCGCTTCCGCTGACTGCAGCAGCGTTGGCGATAGGGGGAGGTATTGAAGCCGCACGAGGAGCCAACCTCTGCGCGGCTCAGCTTAGCATCGCCGGAGGCGGGGCGAGTGCCTTTGGCATTATCTTCGCCAACTGGGCATCGCTCATTCGGGATCAACGTTTGGAGGAGGCAAAGGGCCTTGGCCAACTTGGTGTTGACATGGCGGACTTGGCGCAGCGGTTAAATCCATTCGATTAGACAACCATGTCTCGCCCCTGTGGATCTCGCCGTCATGATCTACCACGCGACCCGCCGCCATCCTACGGCTGCTCTGAGCCATGCGCGACAAGCTGGCGGAGGTCAAAGAGCAGGTGACAATTCAAGGTCCGATATATCGCGCTCTCGACGCCATAGCTGTGAAGATTGACGACCTTGCCGAATGGCTGACCGGCGAGCGCAGCTATTTTACGCGGGGCAATATCAGCCACATCGCGCACGATGAGGAGCGCGAACACTGGCGGCGCTGGGACACGATAGAGAAGGGCGAAGAGCCTTGGCCGAAAGATGGGCGCCCTTGAGAGGTAGAAAACCAAAACGGAAAGAGCCGCGTCACTATGAGTCCGTGGAATGTACCTTCGATGAGCGCACGTACATCGCGAGATTCTACGTAGAGGACGGATGGGTTTACGTATCGTCCGAATTTGGTACCAACAAAGCTGCCATAGGCAAGCTCGTACCCAGCAGTCTTGCGCGTCTACTTGTTGGCGAATTGTATCAAAAGAATAAATGACGCTCTCATAGCGCGTTCCTTCGCGAGATAACGCGTACGAAGAGCCGTGGCCGAAATGAATGTTGGGCTCAAATCTGATTGAGGGCTGAGGCCACGAAGTAGGTGGCTGCTCCAAAGACAATTAGTAACGATGCTACAGTCGTTGGTCCGCCTCTCAGCCAGTGGGTGGCCAGCATAAAGACGACCATTTCTAGAATAGCGAATGC
Organism: uncultured Methylovirgula sp.; assembly: GCF_947646745.1. NCBI lineage: Bacteria > Pseudomonadati > Pseudomonadota > Alphaproteobacteria > Hyphomicrobiales > Beijerinckiaceae > Methylovirgula > uncultured Methylovirgula sp. Next base: position 51,192 of record NZ_CANSHK010000011.1, read on the forward strand.
TAAGAACAGAACGGCGTTTCTGATTGCATGGCGCGGCGGTTTGGTAGCGATTATCCAATACAGCATTATCACGGCGAACCATGTAGAGAGAAACGCAACGGTTATGAGAATGGTGCTCATCATCCCTCCATCCCGCCTCCATCGCGCAATGTGACTGGGAAGGAGAGGGGCGAAGACCAGGACTTACTTATTTGTGCAAGGCCGATGCAAGGACTGTTAGCGCCGCGAAGCCAGCCGCGACCGCATTAATCCGGGCGGCTTTCCTCAGCCGACCGTCTAGCTTCCCCAAATCAGCCCAAGTAGACGCTTGGACATTCGCGAAGGAAGACCACAACCAAAAGCCGGCGGACAGAAAACCAAAGATGGACGCGAGCATCAAACCACACCCTCGCCCTGCGACCGAATCTGTTCCGCGCTTTCTATCGCAGCGGAGACTAGTTCTGCCGCGTTGTCGGCTTCGTCCTTTGTCGCAAATGAAAAGGAGGTTATCAGCCGATGGCTAGCGTTGACGATGTTGAATCCATATCCCTGTTCCCGTGACGAAGGGCCATAGCTGACACTTTGGACGGGTTGAACGCTATAAGGCTTCGGCATGACGCGCTTCCCCTCGCTTAAAGCAAATCTGACTCTAGCGGCTCCAACACCATAGGGTCATCGTCACCTTCTCCACTGCGATTTATGCGCCGGTCTATCGGCCATTCTCGCAAGCCGGTCTCGGATATCGGATGCAGTTCGTTCGCCTGCATCTTCCCAGATAGCCAGCGGTCTATCTCGGCTTGCTGCAAAAGGACCGGCATGCGGTCGTGATAGGGCAGCATCCACGTCGTTGGCTCCGTCACGATGACAGTGCAGGAGAGGATATCTTCGCCAGTCTCAGGATTGCGCCAACGCTCCCAGAGACCGGCCAGGGCGAGGATAGGGGAGCCATCCGCCGCGACGAACATATGCGGCTGTTTCTCGCCTTTCTTTCCCGTCCACTCAAAGAAGCCTGACGCCGGCACGATGCAACGCCGGCTGCGATAGGCGCCGCGAAACATTGGCTTCTCTGATACCGTCTCCACGCGCGCGTTAAAGGCCGCAGGGAGGTCTTTCAGCGGCTTCTTCCACCAGTTTGGTATCAATCCCCACCGGACGCCGCGAACAAGCTCACGGCGGCCCTCTGCGTCATGGCGGACCATGTCGATTAGAGTCGTCGGCGCGATGTTGTAACGCGGCTGCAAGTTGTGCGGAGCGCCAACGACGCTCAGAAATTCGTGAATTTCTTGCCAGCTATAGTGTTGGGTAAATCTGCCGCACATGACCGCTCACCGCATCAGCGACCCGTGAGATTTGCGAAAAGATACCTCGCGATGCACGCATAAGCGACTATAAGAAAAATGAATTTGAACAAAAAGAAGATCCAGATCGGCGCCTCAAGCCAAGGAGAATGGTCGCCAAGCTCTTGTTCATCGGTGAAGCCGCGTATCTCCTTTATGCGATAAAACAACCACCAAACGACCGTCCCTGCGAAGTATTGCAGGACATCGCAAGCGAGGCTTGCAACGAGGAGCAACAATGGCAGAGTCAGTGCGCCGGGAATGGTTAGCTTGTCGGTTGCGCCGTCCTTTTTGAAAATCCAAATGACCGCAATACCCGCAAAGGCAAGCTGACGGCTCAAGTCACTGACTTTGCCTGAATAATCATAAAATGTTTGCCTGTATTCCGGCAGCTTCATCTACGGACTCATTTTACGCGGTCCCGTGCCTCCGGTTCCTCGCGATTTGCGAGGTCTTGCGACAGCCCTCTTAGCGACTTTTTTGGCCGTCTTCTTCTTAGTGGCAAGCTTACGAACTAGCTTTTTCGTCGTCTTTTTCGACGACTTTACCAGTGACTTTTTCTTTACGGTCTTCTTACGGGAAACAGTTCGGTGCGCCTTGCGCGCGGCCTTTTTTGTAGCCGACTTCGCCATGGTCTTTCCCTCAATAGAGCAGGGGAGGGTAGAACAACAAGGCTGAGACTATACAAGCCCCGCTCAAGCCGTCCATTGAGCAGCCGTATCGTCCACAGGAAGCGTGTCCGCGTGAAATCAAGGCATCGGCCCGACGAAAGGCGTCATCGCGTCGAAGTATTGGACACACCTGTTCCCAAGTCATTGAAAAGGTTTGGTAGGAAAAGACGGGCTGTTGCTGTCTAAGTTATTGAATAGTCACGGGTAGGTTAGCCCCTCCTCTCCTGCCAGCTAAAAAATCTGTTTATTTTCAATGGCCTGTGATCGTGTAGGCTTGTATTTTGATTTGCTTGAGCCGCTGGAATTCCCTTCGGCCTTGAGCCGTTTGTTCTAATCGTCTGCTCACGCCTTCTTGTCGGCGCGGGCCATCTCGCGACAATGGCGTCGCCAAACCTTGGCCTTCTCATCGATTTTGCGAGGGATTCGTAAGCGCCAGAAGCGGTCAGATCGGGCAACTGGCGGCGGCAGCGTTCTGTTTGACGAGGATCTTCGCGATGCGGCCCGGCGCGGAAGCGGGAAGGGCTGCTTTACGTCAAGCCATCGTGCCGTTGGCCGAAAAAATCCGGCGCGACAGGCGCAGTTCTCGACGGCTTCGCAATCATTCAGGTCCGGCTAGGGGTTTATAGATATTGCGCCAAGCTCTTGCGGCGCTATAACCTCGCCCGTCATCGCTGGACACATATTGCTGGAAGCGGGTGCGATTGTAGCGGAACTTCGATGGTGTTAACGTTCCTCGGCGATTTCGGGGGCTAAAGCTATTTGTTCTTGTTCATTGTACGTCAGAGGGCGTCTCAATGAAGACAAGTTATTGGCTCGCAAATGCTTCCATAGCCGTCATGACTGCCTTTTTGGCTGATGGGGCTGCCGCACAGCAAATTTCTGGAACCCCCGGCTCTCCACAGGCGACAACGACTATAGACGGGCGGTATTTGCCGCCTCCGACGCAGCCTTTCAAAGGCGAAATAAATCTCAACGCCGCGCAATCGATTCCCTATTGGCCGGCGCGGGTCGTTCCCCCCAAGGGGGCTCCAAACATTTTACTCATCATGACCGACGATGTTGGCTTTGGCGCGCCCAGCACGTTTGGCGGCGTCATTCCCACGCCGGCAATGGACCACATCGCGGCGGAAGGGCTGCGCTATACGGATTTCCACTCGACGGCCCTGTGCTCACCGACGCGAGCGGCCCTCATTACAGGGCGAAATCATCACTCGGTGGGTTTTGGGGTGATCTCGGAGCAATCAACGGGTTATCCGGGCTACAACAGTCTCATTCCACGGGAGACCGCCACGATCGGTCGCATTCTGGAGGAAAACGGCTATCGTACTGCTTGGTTCGGTAAAGACCACAATACGCCAACCTATCAGGCCAGCCAGGTGGGACCGTTCAATCAATGGCCTACAGGTATGGGTTTTGACTACTTCTACGGCTTCATCGGCGGCGACACGAGCCAGTGGCAGCCGAATCTCTTCCGCAACACGACGGCGATCTATCCTTATCTCGACCATCCCGGCTGGAACCTCGTCACCGCCATGGCTGACGATGCGATTCATTGGCTCAATCAGCTGAACGATATCGATCCATCGACGCCGTTCTTCTTGTATTACGTCCCCGGCGCAACCCATGCGCCCCATCACCCGACGCCGGAGTGGATTAAGAAAATCAGCGATATGCATCTGTTTGACAAAGGCTGGAATGCGCTGCGCGACCAGATCTTTGCCAATCAGAAGCGGCTCGGCGTCATCCCCCAAGACGCCAAGCTGACACCGTGGCCCGACGGTCTGTTGCCGCGATGGGAAACGCTGAGCGATGCGCAAAAGAAGCTCTATATTCGTCAAGTGGATGTGTATGCGGCCTATCTCGCATACGCTGACCATGAAATCGGCCGCGTCGTTCAACAAGTTGCCGATGAAGGAAAACTCGATAACACGCTGATCATCTATATCAGCGGTGACAACGGCGCCTCGGCGGAGGGGTCTCTCAATGGCACGCCCAGTGAGATATTACAATTCAACGGCGTGGAGCTTCCGGTTGCCGCGCAGATGAAATGGTATGACGTCTGGGGCAGCGAATATACCTATAACCACATGGCGGTGCCCTGGGCTTGGGCTTTCGATACGCCGTTCAAATGGACGAAACAAATTCCGTCTTTCTTCGGCGGAACGCGCCAGGGCATGGCGATTTCGTGGCCTGGGCATATCACCGACAAGGGCGGCATTCGCGCGCAGTTTAGTCATGTCATCGATATCGTGCCGACAATCCTCGAGGCGACGAATATTCCGGCGCCGGTGCAGGTGGATGGGATCGCGCAGAAGCCGATCGAAGGTGTGAGCCTTTGCTACACTTTCGACAAGGCCAACGCAGATGCGCCGTCGCGCCACCATATCCAATATTTTGAGATGATGGGCGTTCAAGGTCTCTATGATGATGGGTGGATGTTGAGCGGTGTTCCGGTTCGGCCGCCGTGGAATCTACTTGGAACGGCGATTCAGGATCCGGCTTCCGATTTCAAATTCGAATTGTACGATCTAAGGCACGATTGGACTCAGTATAGAGATTTGGCTGCGTCGCATCCCGAGAAAGTCCAGGAAATGAAAGACCTCATGTTTGGCGAATTCGCCAAATATCAGGTTCTTCCGTTGGACGCTTCTGTTGCAACGCGCGTCGCCGCGCCCCGGCCGAGCTTCACGGCAGGGAGAAGAATATTTAATTACTCCGGACAGCCCGTCACCGGTATTCCCGACGGTGCAGCGCCTCGCTTGCTCAATACGTCCTATACGATCACGGCCGATATCGACGTCGCGCAAAGCGGCACCGAAGGAATGATCGTGACGGAGGGCGGTCGCTTTGGTGGCTATGGACTTTATCTTCTCAAAGGCAGACCCGTATTCACATGGAATCTTTTGGATCTCAAGCGCGTGAAGTGGGAAGATCCGGAAACGCTTTCAAAGGGAAAACATAGGCTCGTATTCGATTTCAAATACGACGGATTGGGCTTCGGGACTTTAGCTTTCAACAATATGAGCGGCCTCGGTCGCGCCGGTACGGGAACCTTCAGTGTAGACGGAAAAGTCGTCGCCACGCAGAGGCTCGATCGAACGATACCGCTTGTCCTACCGATTGATGAGACCTTTGACATCGGTTCAGACACAGGGACGCCCGTCGATGACGATGACTACAAGGTGCCGTTCACATTCAAGGGAAAAATCGATGGGATAGTGATTTCGCTAGACCCGCCGAAGCTCTCTCCTGATGACATTAAGAAGCTGGATGCCGCATACCGCGCTGGAGGCGATGCGAATTAATCGGCAATAAGACAACGAAAGCGGTTGGATATTTAGGCGGTTCGGCAGAGCCGGGCTAATGGCTTCTGAGCCGCCGACGATGCGCCGCCTGCTTGGCGCGATTGCCGCACAAAGCCATGCTGCACCAGCGGCGTTTGTGGCCGCGCGTATGGTCGGCAAAGAGCAGGGTGCAGGCGGGGCCCTCGCAGGCCTTGATATTCGCGAAATCCTCCGTGCAGACGAAGCGCGCCAGCGTCTCGCCGATCGGCAGCAGCAGTGAGTCCGGCGAACGCCACCGGCGCGCCGATTGAAGCGCGAGCCGAGCGTGACCACTCTCGGACTTCACGATTCGGCTGAAGGATTCGTCGCGCTCGAGCAAGAGGTTGAGCGGTTCCAAGGCGCCCAAATCCTTTGCCGCGAGCGGCTTTCCCTTGTGCCTCGCGACAAAGCCCCTGAACCATTCGCGCAGCGACCTAGCTTGATCCGCAACCTTGTCGAGCTCGCCCGGCAACGCCTGCGCCCCGATGGTCCTCAGCACATCGACCGGCACAAGCTCGGCCTGTTCCAGCCAATTCAGCAAACCTTCGCCGTCATCGATCCAATCGACCGGCGCATCAACCGGCGTCGCGATCGAATTGAGGAAATCCAATCCGAGCGCATCGCCGACAAAAATCGCAGGTGCGTGTTGACTCATCTGCGTGCCTTTCCAAATGCCCCACCGCGCCCCGAGCTTGGCGGAGATCCATGAACATGCACCTAAAATAACCGCACAAGCTCGTCTTGACAAGTTATTGTCCGTTATTGTAACCGGATAAACGCGATGGAAATGGTTACTCGCTGATCGGTTCTTTTTGGAGGAGGGGACAATGGCATCGCGTGACGTGAGCGTCGTATTCGCGCATGGCGCCTGGGCCGACGGATCAAGCTGGGCAAAAGTGATCGGGCCGCTCGCCGCGGAAGGCATCGAGGTGCTGGCGGCGCCGTTGCCGCTGACGTCATTTGACGATGATGTGGCTGCGCTCGACCGGACGCTTGAGCGCGCAAAGGGGCGGATCGTTCTTGTCGGCCACGCCTATGCCGGAGCGGTGATCGCCGCGACGCGCAATGACAATGTCGCAGCGCTCGTTTACGTCGCCGCCTTGGCGCCCGCGGAGGGTGAAACGGTGGCGGATATTTTTTACCGCGGCGAGCCGCATCCTCTGGCTCCCAAGCTCGCCCCCGACGATCACGGGTTGATCTATCTGCCGAGAGCCGCCTTCGGCACCGCTTTCGCGCAGAATGCGAGCCTCGAAGATCAGGCGATCCTCGCCGCCGTGCAACGGCCGATCTCGCCGGCCTGTATCAGCGTCGCGATGCGCCGGCCCTTGTGGAAGGATCGGCCGGCTTGGTTTCTGGTGGCCGAGCAGGATCGCATGATCGTCGAAGACAATCAGCGCTTCATGGCGGCGCGCATGAAGGCGCAAGTCTGCGCACATCCTGTCGATCATGCGCCGCTTGTGAGCGCGCCCGGCGTCGTCCTCGACATTGTTCGCACCGCGATCGAAGCGATCGCGGGCTGAAGCCGCCGCTCGGCGTAGCGAGCCCGCGGGCGGCGCCCGCCCGCCGCTAATAACCTGCATAGACAAGTAAAATAGGTTACAATCAACGGAGACGTGTCATGACCGACGTTACATATCGAACCGCAAATGTCGACGGGTTCAATATTTTCTATCGCGAGGCGGGCAAGGCCGGGGCGCCGAAACTCCTGCTGCTGCATGGCTTCCCCAGCGCGAGCCATATGTTCCGCGACCTCATCCCGCTCTTGGCCGATCGCTTTCATCTCGTTGCGCCGGATCTGCCGGGTTTCGGCCGCTCGGATATGCCGGCGCGGAGCCAGTTCACCTACACGTTCGATCATATTGCCGATGTCATCGACCGCTTCACCGAAGTCATCGGCTTCGATCGCTATGCTATCTACGTGTTCGATTACGGCGCGCCGACCGGCTATCGCCTCGCCGTAAAACATCCCAACCGGATCACCGCGATCATTTCGCAGAACGGCAATGCCTATGAGGAAGGCCTGAGCGAAGGCTGGAATCCGATTCGCGCCTATTGGCAAGATCCTTCGGATGCCAATCGCGATGCCTTGCGTTCGTTCCTCAAGCCCGAGGCGACGTTCTGGCAATACACCCATGGCGTCGCCGACCTGACGAAAGTCTCCCCCGACGGCTATACGCTCGACGATTTCTATCTGGCCCGGCCGGGCGCCCACGACGTGCAACTGGATCTCTTTGGCGACTACAAGAGCAATGTCGCGCTCTATCCGGCTTTCCAGGCCTATTTCCGGACCCATAAGCCGCCATTCCTCGCCGTTTGGGGCAAGAACGACCCGTTCTTCTTGCCGCCGGGCGCCGAAGCCTTCAAGCGCGATATTCCAAATGCCATCGTCCGCTTTGTCGACACCGGCCATTTCGCGCTCGAGACCCACGCCGCGGACATCGCGGCAGCAATCCGCGACTTCTTCCCGCGCTGATTGCGCCAAGCATCCGCCGCCCGCAGCTTCGATCGGCACGGGCGGCGGGGCGTGATGCTTTGTCAAAATAGGAGACCGCACATGTCTCAGTCCGTCGCCGTTGTCACGGGCGCCAGCCAGGGCATCGGCCAGGCGACCGCGATCCGGCTGGCGCGCGATTTTTCGGCGTTGACCCTGGTCGCACGAAACCGCGCCCGTCTCGAAGAAACGGCGCAGGCGGTTCAGGCCGCCGGCGCGAAAGCCCTGGTGATCGCTCTCGATCTCGCCGAGCCCGCCGCCGCGCAAGCGGTGGTCGATCAGACATTGGCCGCCTTCGGCCGCATCGACGCTCTGCTCAACATTGCCGGCGCGGTGCCGCAGATCGATCTCTTCGATATGACAGACGAGCAATGGGACGCGGGTTTGGCGCTGAAGCTGCACGGCGCGCGGCGGCTGACCGTTGCGGCTTGGCCGGCTTTGAGGCAAGCGAAAGGCGCCGTCGTCCTGATCTCCGGCAATTCCGCCTTGTTTCCCAAGGCGCCCTATGCGGCCGTCGGCACGATCAACGCCGCAATTGTTGCTCTCGCCAAGGCCTTTTCCGATCGTGGCATCGCCGACGGCGTGCAGGTCAATAGCGTGCTTCCGGGTCCGGTGATGACCGGGCGGCGGCGTTCCTATCTTGAGCATTGGGCGCCGCTGCACAATCTGACGGTCGAGGAAGCGACGGTGAATTTTCCCCGGGAGGCGGGCATTGCGCGATACGGCAAACCGGAAGAGATCGCCGAGCTGATGGCTTTCCTCGTATCGCCCGGCGCACGCTGGATGACAGGCTCGACGCTGCGGATGGACGGCGGCGAAGTGAAGTCGATCTAACGGTCGGACAGCGGCGGCGGCCATCGAAAGGCGCGCTGCGGGAGCGGCCTACATCGTGACCTTTATGCCGACAAAGGCTTCTAGCGGCGGCGAGATCGTCACCGAGCGCGGGTCGGTCGAGGAGAAGAGACCCGGAATGGGGTTGCCGGTCACTCGGTTTACGGTCGACCCGGTGTCATAGAGTGCGCCGTAGGTGAAGTAGCGGTTGTTGGTCGCATTGTTGATCAGGCCATAGATCTGGACGTTCTTGTTGACCTGATAGGACGTGCGAAGGTTGAGCGAGACGAAGCCCGGGACGGTCGGCAGCGCATTAATCTCGTCGCCGAAGTAGTATTGGCTGGATTGGTACACGAGGTCGGCGCCGATTCTCCACTTCGGCAGAACTTCGTAATCGAACCCGATCTTGAACTTATGGCGGGGAATGCCGGGAAGATTGTCACCGGGTTCAACCTGGATGTTGCCATTGGCGTCGGCAAAGGGATTGTTCGGCGAAGCCAGCAACACCGGCGTCAGGAACGTCGCCGAGATAAAGGAATAATTCGCATAGGCGTCCCATTTGTCGGTCGTGTAGGTCGCCCCGACATCGACGCCCTGTCGCAGCGTATCGCCGGCATTGGTATAATAGCCGAAGCCGGTCACGGTGCTCGGCACGCTCATAATGTCATTTTGGTTTTCCGTCCGATAGCCGCTGATGCTCCAATCGAGACGGCCGGGCGCATAAGACCAGGCGATGGCATTGCTGCCCTTGAAACCCGCTTCGACGGTTCGCGACACGACCTGCTGCAACGGCGGATCGGCAACGAGGAAATTGTCGATCATGCAGGGCTGCGTCGGGCTGGAGCAGCCGAGTTCAAGCGGCGTCGGCGCGCGATTGGCCTCGGAATAACTGGCATAGGCCGCAATATCGGGCGTGATCTTGAAGGTTACGCCAGCGACGGGATTGATGCGGTGGAAATTATTCTGGCTGGTGAGGCTCGAGCCAAGTTGGTCGACGAGGTTGATTTGCGCGTCGTTGAGGCGCGCCCCGACATGAACTGACAGCCGGTCGGTCACGTCGAACGAGTCCAGCGCGAAGATGCCGATGTAATTGTTCTGCGTTTGCAGGCCGACCGGCGAGACGTCGTAAGCGGGCTCGTTGATGAGCTCGCCGTAGCTTTGAACAAGGGCGTTGGGCTGAAAGTTACCGAGGACGCTGCTGCCGGTGAAATGCGTCCACCCGTGATCGAGGCTCGCGCCAACCTGGAAATTGTTCGTATGGCCGAAAATCGTTTGCGTGTCGGTGAGCTGCAGCGTCGTGCCGGCGCTGTAGGTGTGTGTCCAGTTGCTGTCGATTTCACCCAACGGCGCGCCGTTGGCCGCCCCCGGTACGGGGTCGGGCAGGGGCGTCGTGCCGGGCGCGCTGCCGTTGATCGGATTTTGCGCGGGCAGATCGTTGCTGTTGCAGACGAAGGCCGCGGCGCAATGATAGAAGTCGCTGGCATTGCCATCTTCATGCGCGGCGGCGTATTCGCGAAAGTAAACATTGCCGTTGAATTGCAACGTACTTGAGAGCGCGGATTGGTCGGAGAGGGTGACCATCGCGACTGAATTTTGCGTCGCGCCGGGCGGGCTGAAGACAGCCCAAGGGTTTTGTTCGACGAGCGCGAGCGGCGTCGTGCCGGCGCCGGCAATGCCTGTCGCTGCTGCGTTGACGCTCAAATGGACTTCGTTGCCCTCGGCACGATAGCCGATATCGGCATAGCTGCGCTCGACATCGGATTGGCCGAAGTAGCGATAGCCGTTGGTCCGTACGCCTTCCAAGGCGACATAATAGGCCCAATTGCCTTTCTGGATGCCGTACTGACCGGAACCTTGAACGGTGTAATCGCTGCCACCTTGCAGATTGAATTCCGTGCCCTGCCAGGTGAAGCCGTTCTTCATGTTCATGACCACCGCGCCGGCGAGCGCGTTGAGACCGAAGACCGGATTGCCGGTCACAATCTGCGCCTGATCGATGGAGACGGTCGGGATGAAGGCCCAGTTGACGATGTCGCCATAAGCTTCGTTGATGCGCACGCCGTTCATGTAGACGGCGAGGCCCTCGGGCGTCCCCGGCACCGGCGAGGCGGTCTGGCCACGGAAATTGAGCGCCTGCGTCAGCGGGCTGCCGACTTCGTCGGTCACGTCGACGCCCGGCGTGCGGCGCGCTAAGGCCTGCGTGACAACATCCTGATTGAGATTTTCGATCTGCTGCGAATCGATTGATTGGGTTTCGCTCGGGACATTGAGGACGCTCGTGCCTTCGCCGAGTGGCGTCGTTGCGACCACTTCGACTTCCTGCAGCTCGCCGCCCGCTGCCACATCGGCGGTCGCATTGGCCGCCGTCAATTTGGCGGTTGCGGGCGGCGCAGAGGAAGCGGGAGCAGAGCGGGCAGGCGCTGAAGAGCCGGCGGCCACAGCTGGCGCCGTGGACGCCGCCGTTTGCGCCAAAGAAGCCTGTAACGGCAGTGCCAGCAAAACCAAAGATGTAAAAGCGGTGCTGAGACAAGCGGCTACGCGGACTGACGCCATCTATTTCCCCCACCGACTTACCGCTACGCAGGCCAACGCGGCTTTTTCCGCCCGAATTGGACGGGAATTTTTCTAAATCGGTATTGCAAACAATCCCAAGCGGCTAGTGCAGGTCGGCCACAACGATGGGCTAACCAGATGGGGAAATTCTAGAATTTTTTCCGATGGAGCCGGGAAAAACTCCCGAACGGAGCGCGCTTTCAGAGCAAGCTTCGGATTGGAATGTTGGCTCCGCCGTGGGAGCCTGCGGCATGATTCATCGTCTCGATAGCCAGGCGGATCTCGAATCCGCTCTCGCTGCGCTCGTCGTGCAGGATGCCCGCCTCGCCCCGATCCTTGCCGCGGTCACCATGCCCGCCTTGCGGCGGCGCGAATCGGGCTTTGCCGGACTTGCGGCGATCGTGGTTGCGCAGCAGCTTTCGACCGCGAGCGCGACGGCGATCTGGAACCGCCTCCACGCCGCTTACGATCCGCTGACGCCCGCGGCGATCGCCAAAGCGCGCGCCGACCGCCTCGGCCGGCTCGGGCTTTCCGCCGCCAAGATCAAAACCTTGAAAAATCTCGGGCGCGAACTCGCTGCGACGCGATTGGATCTTGATGCGCTGGCCGATGAGCCAGCCGACGGCGCGCATCAAAAGTTGATCGCCTTGCATGGCATCGGCCCCTGGACGGCGGATGTTTATCTCCTGTTTTGCCTCGGCCACGCGGATGCCTGGCCGGCCGGCGATCTGGCGTTGCAAGAGGCGATTCGGCTTGGATTGGAATTGGACTCGCGTCCAAGTGCCAAGGCGATGGCGGAACTCGCCGAGCCGTGGCGGCCTTTACGCGGCGCCGCAGCGCATCTGTGGTGGGCCTATTATAGAGTGATGAAAAAGCATGAGGGCGTCATCGCCGCGTCGGCCGTCAAAGCGCCGCGCCGCAAGGCGCGAATGGGGGAATGATGCAGCCAATTCTTTCCTGGCAGATCTGGGCGGCGCTTTCCGCCGTCTTTGCGGCGCTCACAGCAATTCTCGCCAAGCTCGGTGTCGAACAGATCAATTCGAACGTCGCGACATTCATCCGGACGATTTTCATCCTCGGCCTGACCGCGAGCATCGTCTCGGCGACGCGGCAATGGCAGTCGCTCCATTCGATCGCGCCCCGCAGCCTCGTTTTCCTGGCCCTGTCGGCCTTGGCGACCGGGGCGTCCTGGCTTTGCTATTTTCGTGCGTTGCAACTGGGCGAAGCGGCTAGGGTCGCGCCGATCGACAAGCTAAGCGTCGTGCTCGTCGCGCTATTTGGTGTCACATTTCTTGGCGAAAAGCTGTCATTGGCCAATTGGCTCGGGGTGGCACTCATGGCTTTGGGCGCGATTCTGGTGGCCTATAAATTTTGATGCGGCGACGGCCGGCTGAAGGGGGGATCATGCTCGAAGAGATTTTCGCAATCGTCTTAATCGTCTTCGTCGTCATCATGCTGCTGCCGATCCTGCGCTCGATCTTCACCATCCAGCAGGCGCATGCCGGAATCATCGAGCGCTTCGGCAAGTTCCATCGCGTGGTCGAGCCGGGCCTGCACGTCAAGCTTCCCTATGTCGACCGGCTCGTCACCCTTCTCTCGCTGAAGATCGAACAGAATATCATCACCGCCGACACCAAGACGAAGGACAATGTCTTCGTGAAGGTGAATATCGCGGTCAATTACCGCGTCGTGAGCGGGCGCGAGCGCGAGGCCTATTACACGCTCTCGGATGCCAAGGCGCAGATCCAGGCCTATGTGCTCGATGTCGTGCGCTCCAAAATTCCCGGCATGACGCTCGATGAAGTCTTCGAGCGCAAGGACGACGTCGCCCAGGCGGTGACGCAGCATCTCTCGGAGCTGATGCAGCAATACGGCTTCGAGATCGTCAGTTCGCTCGTCGTCGACGTGCAGCCGGACAGCGCCGTCGTCGCCGCGATGAACGAAATCCAGGCGCAGTCGCGGCTGCAGGTCGCCGCGCAGGCCAAAGCCGAAGCCAATAAGATCTTGGCGGTTAAGGCGGCCGAGGCGGAGGCCGAGTCGAAAGCGCTGCAAGGCAAGGGCATCGCCGATCAGCGCAAAGCCATCGTCGCCGGCCTCAACGATTCCGTCGCAAGCCTCGCTTCGGCGGCGCAGACGACGCCCGCCGAAGTGCTGCGCACGCTGCTCATGACGCAATATTTCGACACGATCCGCGAGATCGGCGTCCAATCCGGCGCCAAGGTGATCCTGCTGCCGCATAGTCCGAGCGGAATGACCGAGATCGGCAATCAGATCCGCGACGCGATGATCGTCGCCAACGAAGAGCACCGATAAAAAGCTTTATCTGTGCGGGCGGCTAACCGGCTCTAAAACTTTAATAATTTTATTGTATATAAAAAATATAGACTTAGGCGTTGACTTCTTGATGTAAACCCGTTTCTTAGCCCTCCCGAGCCGTATCCGCACAGGTCGCGGCATTTGCGGGTGAAGAGGGGTTCATGCGCGTTTTTGGATTGAGGACGGGATTTGCCGCCGCGCTCACGGGTTTGATCGCGCTTGCGGGCGGCAGCTTAAAATCGGCCGAAGGCGCCGCGTCGGTGACCCTGCTCAATGTTTCTTATGATCCGACCCGCGAGCTTTATGAATCGATCAATGAGGCCTTCGTTGCCGATTATCTGAAGAAGACCGGCACAAAAGTCACGATCGAGCAGTCGCATGGCGGTTCGGGCAAACAGGCGCTCTCGGTCGTCAACGGCCTGCAGGCCGATGTCGTCACCCTCGGGCTCGCCTGGGATATCGACGCCATCGCGCGGGCCGGGCTCATCAAGGCGGGCTGGGAAAACCGGTTCGCTTATAATTCCGCACCCTATACGTCGACGGTCGCTTTTCTGGTGCGCAAGGGCAATCCCAAGCACATCCACGACTGGAGCGATCTGCTGCGGCCCGGCGTGCAAGTCATCGTCGCCAATCCGAAGGCCAGCGGCGCGGCGCGCTGGGCGTTTCTCGGACTCTGGGGCGCCATTGCCGGGGCGAAGACCTATGATCTTTCGACCAAGGAGGGCCTTACGGCCTCGATCGCCGACGGCAAAGCGGCGAAGGATTTCCCGATCTATCAAAACGCCGCGGCTTTGGCGGCGGTCACCGAGCTTTACAAGCACGTGCCGGTTCTCGACACTGGCGGTCGCGGTGCGACCGTGACTTTCGCCCAAAAAGGCATCGGCGACGTGCTGGTCAATTGGGAGAACGAGCTCTATTTGGCGAGCGACGAATTCGGCAGCGACAAGTTCGAGATCGTCTATCCGAAGGTCAGCATTCTTGCCGAGCCGCCGGTTGCGGTCGTCGATGCCGTCGTCGATCGAAAGGGCACCCGTGCCGCGGCAACGGCCTATCTCGACTATCTCTACACGCCCGAGGCGCAAGACATCGTCGCGCAATATCATTATCGGCCGCGCGACCTCGCCATCTATAAGAAATATGCCGCCGCGTTTCCACCGCTGAAGCTGTTCACCGTCGATCAGGCTTTCGGCGGCTGGCCACGCGCGCAGAAGACTTTCTTCGCCGACGGCGGCACCTTCGATCAGATCTATAGACCGGCGAAATAGAGGATGCTTTCGATCCCGGCGACAGCTAAAAGGCTCTTGATCATGGTCAGCGCGGCGGCCTCGGACGCGTTTCTTGCGAGAACTTGACGATGGCTGGCGCGCGTAAGGTCATTCCCGGTTTCCGGCTGACGCTCGGCTATACGCTCTTTTATCTCTCGCTCCTGGTGCTGATCCCGCTCGCTGGTCTCGTCTTCAAGACGCTGCAGCTTTCGTGGTCCCAGTTCGTCGCGACAATTACCGATCCGGTGGTTGTCGCGGCCTATCAATTGACCTTCGGGGCCGCGGCTCTGGCAGCGATCGTCAATGGGATCTTCGGCCTCATCGTTGCCTGGGTCTTGGTGCGCGAGCCGTTCGCCGGCCGGCGCATTTTCGATGCGCTGATCGATTTTCCCTTCGCGCTGCCGACGGCGGTCGCCGGCATTACCTTCTCCAATCTCTATCTCACCGATGGCTGGATCGGCGGCTTCGGCGATCACGCCACGGCCCTTCTGAACGGGCTCGCCAGCCACGTCGGCCATCCTGATCTGCTGGCGGCCGGTGCGCTCCACTGGCTTAATTTCCCCTATAGCAATACCAATACCGGCATCGTCATCGTCTTGATCTTTGTCGGCCTGCCGTTCGTCGTGCGCTCGATCCAGCCCGTGCTGCAGGAATGGGACCCCGAATTTGAGCAAGCGGCCTATAGTCTCGGTGCCAATGGTCTGACAACGTTCCGCCGGGTCATCTTTCCGGAGATTTTTCCGGCCTGGCTCAGCGGCGTCGCGCTCGCTTTCGCCCGCGCCATCGGCGAATATGGTTCGGTCATTTTCATTGCCAGCAATATTCCCGGCAAGTCGCAGATCGTTCCCTTGCAGATCGTCACCAAGCTCGACGAGTTCGAACCGGCGCAGGCGACGGCGATCGGCGTCGTTCTGCTCTTTGCTTCGCTTCTGATCCTGCTTGCCATCAACGGCATCGAAACCTGGTCGCGGCATCGCGCGCAGGCGGCGGTATAGATTCATGTCTGGCGCAGCGGCCCTTCAAACGCAGATTGTTGCGGCGGCGGCGCCGAAAGTGCAACGCAGCTTGACCGGGCGCGTGCTGATCGCCGTCGCGGTTCTGTTTCTGATCTTGTTCATCGTCCTGCCGGTCGCCAATGTCTTCACGCAAGCGCTGTCGAATGGCCTTGCCGCCTATTGGCATGTGTTTTTTCCGCCGGCGGTCGATCTTGCGGCGCATTTGACGATCTTCGAAAAGCACAAGCAATTTGCTGCCGTCCGCCAGGCCGCCGACACCTGGAGCGCCATCCGCATGAGCTGCGGCGTCGCCGCCGTCGTCGTGCCGCTCAACATCGTCTTCGGAATTGCCGCCGCTTGGG
The DNA here is from genome assembly GCF_947646745.1 of uncultured Methylovirgula sp. Lineage (NCBI taxonomy): Bacteria > Pseudomonadati > Pseudomonadota > Alphaproteobacteria > Hyphomicrobiales > Beijerinckiaceae > Methylovirgula > uncultured Methylovirgula sp. The sequence continues at coordinate 67,315 of NZ_CANSHK010000011.1, forward strand.
CGATCACCAAGTTTCGTTTCCGCGGCCGGGTTCTATTGCTGACCTTGATCGATCTGCCGTTCTCGATCTCGCCGGTGATCGCCGGCCTGATCTTCGTCCTGCTTTTCGGCCGCGGCGGCATCGCCGGCGATTGGGCGACGAATGTCACCTGGCCGGATCCGACCTCGCTCGCCTGGCAGGGGTTCTCCGGCCACGCATGGCCGTTGACTTTCACCAACACCTATACCGGCATCATCTTTACGCCGCTCGCGATCGTGCTGGCGACCACGTTCGTGACGTTTCCGCTCGTCGCGCGCTCGTTGATCCCGCTGATGGACGCGCAAGGCTCGGATGAGGAATTGGCGGCGCTATCGCTCGGCGCCGGCGGTTGGCGCACCTTCTGGACCGTCACGCTGCCGAATATTCGCTGGGGCCTGCTCTATGGCGCAATCCTCTGCACGGCGCGCACCTTCGGCGAATTCGGCGCGGTTTCCGTCGTCTCCGGCCATATCGATTCGAACGACACGATCCCGCTCAGGGTGGAAAAGCTCTGGGACGGTTACGACATGCAAGCCGCCTTCTCGGTCTCGACCCTGCTTGCGCTGCTGGCGGTCGTGACTCTCATCATCAAGACGGCGGTCGAGTTGAAGACCAAACGTGCCGAAGCGGCCGCCACCGCGGTCCAAGAGGTGAAGCCCGATGAGCATCGAAGTACGCCGGATCAGCAAGACCTACGGCTCGTTCCAAGCGCTGAAGGGCGTAAGCCTTAAGGTCGAATCGGGCGAGCTTGTCGCGCTGCTCGGCCCGAGCGGCTCGGGCAAGACGACACTTTTGCGCATTATCGCCGGGATCGAGGCAGCCGATCCCGGCGGCGAAGTTTTGTTCGACGGAATCGACGTCTCCGACACCGATCTGGGCAAGCGCCGGATCGGCTTCGTCTTTCAGCATTATGCCTTGTTCAAGCAGATGAGCGTATTCGAGAACATCGCCTTCGGCCTGCGTTCGAAGCCGTGGCGCGAGCGCCCGTCGAATGCGGCGATCAAGACCAAGGTCGAGGAACTTCTGACGCTCGTTCAGCTCAGCAATTTCGCCCGCCGCTATCCTTCGCAGCTGTCTGGCGGCCAGCGCCAGCGCGTTGCATTGGCCCGCGCGCTCGCCGTCGAGCCGCAAGTTCTTTTGCTCGATGAGCCATTCGGCGCGCTCGATGCCACGGTGCGGCGGGAATTGCGCCGCTGGCTGCGCAAGTTGCACAATACGATCAAGGTCACGACCATTTTCGTGACGCATGATCAGGAGGAGGCGCTTGAAGTCGCCGACCGGGTCGCGGTGATGAATTCCGGCGGGATCGAGCAATATGACTCGCCGGAGGTGGTCTACGAGCATCCGGCGAACCCGTTCGTCTTCCGCTTCCTCGGCAATTACAATCTCTTCCACGGCCGCCATGCCGGTCCGGCCTGGGGGTAGGGCAGCGCCGATCAAGGCCTCACCTTCGTCCGGCCGCATGATCTCGAGATTTCGCGGCTAAGCGACGATGGCGCGATCGCGGCCAAGGTGACCCATGTCGGCTTTGCCGGCGCGGCGGTGAACGTCGAACTGATCCGACTCGACGACAACCAGCCGATGGATGCGGAGCTCACCACCCAGGCCTATCGGGACTTGGCACTGAAGGTCGAGGATCAGGTCTTCGTCCGGTTGCGCAAAGCCCATTCCTTCGAGGAAGATTATTCGATCTGAGCACCTGGTCTCAGCGCCTCTGCGGACGGCGGAGAATTCGCTTGGCGGCGCCAGCCGCGTGCATTATATTGTCCACATGTGGCGCGTGGCCGGCTGGCTCCGCGCCGCGACTTTTTTGGCCCAGGCCGTGTGCGGTATCGGCGATTTGCCGGCGTTTCCCGCGGCCGGACGAAAAATTCCAGTCCAATCGGGTAGTTAAGCGACAATGGCCGATCCGTTGCAATTCATTCAAGAGGTCCGTCAGGAGGCCACCAAGGTCACTTGGCCGACGCGCCGCGAGACGCTGATCACCACCGGCCTCGTGATCGCGATGGTCATTCTGACGAGCCTGTTCTTTCTCGCCGTCGACGAGGTTTTGCAGCTCACCGTCCGCTTTATCCTGAATGTCGGACATTGATTGAGGAGCATTCCGGTTTCGTCATGAGCATGCGCTGGTACATCGTCCACGCCTATTCCAACTTCGAGAAGAAGGTTGCCGAATCGATCCGCGAGCAGGCGGCGCAGCGCGGCCTGGCGGAGAAATTCGAAGAAATCCTGGTGCCGACGGAGCATGTCGTCGAGGTGCGCAAGGGCCGCAAGGTCAATTCCGAGCGCAAGTTCTTTCCGGGCTACGTGCTCGTCAAATGCGACCTGACCGACGACATCTATCACCTGATCAAGAACACGCCGAAGGTGACCGGCTTCCTCGGTGCCGACAAGAAGCCGATGCCGATCTCGGACGCCGAGGCGGACCGGATCAAGGGTCAGGTGGCCGAGGGGGTCGAGCGGCCGAAGTCGTCGATTTCCTACGAAATCGGCGAGACGGTGCGCGTCGCCGACGGGCCGTTCGCCTCGTTCAACGGAACGGTCGAAGAGGTCGACGAGGCGCGCTCGCGCGTCAAGGTGGCGGTGTCGATCTTCGGTCGCGCCACGCCGGTCGAACTCGAATATTCGCAAGTCGAAAAGGTTTAAGAGCTTCGGCGCTTGCGCCGATCGGGGCGATGCCTTAAGGGCTCGCCCTTCCGCCGTGGGAGAAAGGCCCGGTTGCCGCCGGGAGGCCCTTTCGCACCACGATCCGCAACTCCGGTCTCAAGACCGGCTTGTAGGAGTTTGAAATGGCAAAGAAAGTTGCCGGCTACATCAAATTGCAGGTGCCCGCCGGCGCCGCCAACCCGTCGCCGCCGATCGGTCCGGCGCTCGGTCAACGCGGCCTTAACATCATGGAATTCTGCAAGGCCTTCAACGCCAAGACGGCGCAGATGGAGAAGGGGACGCCGATCCCCGTCGTCATCACGGCCTATCAGGACCGCTCCTTCACTTTCGAGATGAAGCTGCCGCCGGTTACCTATTTCCTCAAGAAGGCCGCCGGCATCACCTCGGGGTCGAAGACCACGGGCCGCGGCTTCGTCGGCCGCGTGACCAAGGCGCAGATCAATGAGATCGCCGCCAAGAAACTGCCCGATCTCAACTGCGCGTCGGTCGAAGCGGCCGCCAAAATGATCGAAGGCTCCGCCCGTTCGATCGGCCTCGAAGTGGTGGGGTGAAGCCATGAGCCATGTTGGAAAGCGCGTCGTCAAGAGCCGCGAAGGCATCGACCGGATCAAGCTTTATCCGATCAACGAGGCGGTGAAGCTGGTCAAGGAACGGGCCAGTGCCAAGTTCGACGAAACGGTCGAGATCGCCATGAATCTCGGCGTCGATCCCAAACATGCCGACCAGATGGTCCGCGGCGTCGTCAATCTGCCGAACGGCACCGGCCGGACGCTGCGCGTCGCTGTCTTCGCGCGCGGCGCCAAGGCCGATGAGGCCAAGGCGGCGGGGGCCGATGTCGTCGGTGCCGAGGATCTGGTCGCGACGGTGCAGGGCGGTACGATCGATTTCGACCGCTGCATCGCGACGCCCGATCTCATGCCGCTCGTCGGCCGCCTCGGCAAGGTTTTGGGCCCGCGCGGCCTGATGCCGAACCCGAAGGTCGGGACCGTGACCATGGATATTGCCGCGGCGGTGAAAGCCTCGAAGGGCGGCGCCGTCGAATTTCGTGTGGAAAAGGCGGGCATCGTCCAGGGCAGCGTCGGCAAGGCCTCGTTCGACGAGGCGAAGCTCGTCGAGAACATCGCGGCCTTCGTCGATGCCGTCTCGAAGGCCAAGCCGCAAGGCGCGAAAGGCACCTATATTCAAAGGGTTGCTATTTCATCGACGATGGGGCCAGGGGTCAAGGTCGATCCGGCGACGGTGCGCGTGTAAGGCAGCCGGGGACACGTCCCGCCGGCCGCTTGACAAGCTGAAAAAAAGCTGAATCGCCCCTTGGCATCGTCGAGGGTTACGTTTAAATAGATAGCTCGGGGTTGTGGGCAGAAGCCGCAACCCCGTACCCATTTAGCTTCCGCGTTTCAACACGCTGCCTGAAAACAGCGCGGCGAGGCGCGGCGGAATGGCCGGTGAACTGAGATGGACCCAGAGGTTCCTCTCGGCTCAGTCGGTCATGTCCTGTCCGAGACTGCCGGTGCCCGCATGGGGTTCACACTCCGTAAAGGCTTAATGTCGAAGACGCGCTCCCGGTTCCGGCGGCGTGTTGGAAACGCCAGCATAGACGGGGTCAGAGCGGAATACGAAAGCGCAGGTGCGGCAGTTCCTGCAGCCTTTGATTTTGGTCGAATCCCTCTGTCCGGGGCGCCGAGCGTTCCGGAGGACAGGCGTAGCGCCGTGCGATGAGCCGGCTGACGCAACCAGCGGACAGCAATGCCCGCGAGACAGAGAGAGTATTGTGGACAGAGCTGAAAAGAAAGCCGCTGTCACTGCTTTAAACGAGGTCTTTCAGAAGACGTCGGTGGTGGTGGTGGCGCATTATTCCGGCTTGACGGTCGCCCAAATGCAAACTCTGCGCAAGCAGATGCGTGAGGCCGGCGCCACCGTTCAGGTCGCCAAGAATCGCCTTGCCAAGATCGCCCTGGACGGAACCGATGCCGGCTCGATTGCGAGCCTGCTGAAGGGTCCGACATTGCTTGCCTATTCGCAAGATCCGGTGGCGGCGGCCAAGGTTGCCGTCGGTTTCGCCAAGGACAACGACAAGCTCGTGATCCTCGGTGGGGCGATGGGAAAAACCGCGCTCAATCCCGAGGCGATCAAGTCGCTCGCGACTTTGCCGTCTCTGGACGAATTGCGAGCCAAGCTCATCGGCCTCATCCAGGCACCGGCGACAAAGCTCGCGCAGCTTACGACCGCACCGGCCGCCAAGGTCGCGCGGGTCGTCTCTGCCTATGCCAGCAAGGATGCGGCCTGACGGCGGCTCCCAAACTTTCAGCAAGTCACGACCAATTTCA